>JBGPFT010000037.1:0-10619 GCA_041483475.1 Fibrobacteria bacterium
CGGAGGCGTTCCGGTGATGGCCCATCCCGGCAAAACCCATCGCGACGAACTCATCGAGTCCTTGGTCGAATACGGGCTCAAGGGCATCGAGGTGTATTGCCACAGCCACAACTCCTCGGGTTTTCAGCGCTATAAGGATTTGGCCCGACATTACGGCTTGGTATGTTGCGGAGGCGCCGACTTCCATGTTCGCCGTGAAGACGGCAGCCACGCTCCCGGCAGCTTGAACGTCCCCTATGAGGCCTTGGGCCGGCTGAAAGACATCAAGGAAAGGGCTTGCGCCTAGCCAATCGCGATTTGAAGGTTATTTGATTGAGGAAAGTTGCAGGGAACCCAGCTTGGGACTAGAATTTTAGGCCGCTTGGGGAAAAAAACCGCGTTCCCCGGGCGTTTTTTTTGAGGACTATGGCCGACCGTCACCAGCAAATTCGAAAAGTCACGGCGCTGGAGGCGCTGTTCGCCCGGGTTTTTCGCATCGCGGCCGGCAAGGAATACCTCATCAATGTTCATTGGAGCGCCCGCAGCAGTTCGCATTCCCGGCCGTTGCATCCTTCGCTGATTCAGATCGTGTTCGGCATCGCCTGCGTCTTGGCCTTGGGATTGGGCTGCCTGGCTTTCGCCGTGGGCGATTGGGCCGTCACCGAAGTCCGCGCGCATCTCGCCTCGTCCCGGCATCAGGCTTATTTGACCGGTTTGGATGGGGTTCGCGCTTCGCTGTCCTCCCTGGAAACCGCGCTGGATTCAGCCTACGGACAGGAACGGAAAATGCGGGCCCTTTACGGCATCAACAACTTGGATGCAGCCCATGCGGCCTTTGGCGTGGGCGGGAGGGCTCATCCCACCGCCGAGGACGCGAACCTCTCCTTCGGGATGTACGAGAGTCTGTTTCAGTTGGAGTTGAAAACCCACCAATTGCGCGGCCGCATGGAGCTCTCATTGAAGAGTCTGCGGCAAATCGCCGACTTCGTGGCCTATCGCCACGATATGTGGGATCACACGCCTTCCATCGTTCCGGCGCGCGGGGAATGGGTGAGCGGCTTCGGCTATCGCATCCATCCCATCACCGGGCAATACGCCATGCACGAGGGACTGGACATCGCCAACGGCCTTTGGACGCCCATTTATTCCACGGCGGACGGCATCGTCAGCGCCTGCGAATCCGGCGGGAATTACGGCAATCTCGTGGTGATGGATCACGGCAACGGCTTTCACACCAAGTTCGGGCATTTGAGCCGGATCCTGGTGGAAAAGGGCCAATTGGTGAAGCGATATGCCCTCATCGGCTATATGGGCAGCACGGGGCGCGCCACGGGCACCCACGTGCATTACGAGGTGGTGCGGGACGGGAATCCCCAGGATCCCGGGCGTTTCATCCTGCCTTCCGGCTTACTCGTGGATTGAAATCGATCAAAGCCCTTTTTCTCGTAATTCGCAAAATTAACGGACGCCCGTGCTAAACTGCTTACGGGGAAACTTTTTTTCCCCGAAAAAGGCTGTGTTTTGGCCGAATCTACGGTAGTTTTCCATCAAGAGGCGAGTAATTAATACTAAAGAATGCGAAAGCGGATCCACAGGTTCCGTGTGCAGGGAAAAAGGGGGGAAGATGATTCAACTGAAGCGGGAGCCGTTGGCGTTTTTGTTTTTCCTGACGGGGGCTTCGGCCCAACTTCCCAATGGCGTCACCTTGGTCCCTTTCTACAACACCACCCAGGTCAGTTTCGTCCGCGACACCGTGCGCACGGTAGGTATGTGGGAAGTGCCCGGTAAACCCGAGCATTTCTTCGTGCTCGATCAAATGGGCGCGGTCTATTCGCTTTACCCCGATACCACCAAAACCTATGCTCCGGGCGCGATCAAGGACTATGCCAAGGCGACGATCGCGAATTTCAGGAATCGGGTGAAACACAACCTGCGCAGTGAAATGGGCGCCTGGTCCCTGGCTTTCAGTCCGAACTTTCGACAGAACCGCTACTTCTACGTCCTATTTTTCGCATATAACACAACTCCATCGGATGTGCTTCGTTCTGATGGATATGTCACATTGGAGCGCTGGGTTTTGGGGGCGAATTACAGTCAGGCCACCCGAGACACCACCATCTTCCGCTTCTACCACGAGGCGTCCTATGGTGTTTCCAGCATGGCCTTTGGGCCGGACGGATACCTCTACATGGGAACATCGGTGTATTCAAGGGATGGTTGGGACACCACCGCACTGGCGAGGAAAATCCTGCGCATCGACGTTGACAGCCCGGCTTCGGCCACCCAGCTGTATTCGATTCCCCCGGGCAATCCTTTTGCCAACAGCACCAATCCCGCGCTTAGGAAGGAGATCTTTGCCTGGGGTCTTCGCAACCTGTGGAGCATGTCCTTCGATTTCCAAACCGGCAAGTTATGGGCGGGGGAGGTCGGGCAGGATCTCTATGAGGAGATCGACCTGATCCAGCCGGGGAAAAATTACGGTTGGGCCGATGGGGGCAATTCCGAACCATCGCTCAACGGATATGGCGTCGAGGGTAATTGCCCGAACGGGTACGCCTCGCATGGATTGACTTGCGCGAATTTGACCAACCCGAATTGGGCTTTTTCGCATACCACCGCCCCCGCCATCAATTGCATCGTGGTGGGGCCCTCCTTCCGCGGAGATCCGGCTTCGCCTTTTTACGGCTATCATTTTATCACCGACGTGCAGCGGAACCAGTTCTGGGCCCTCAAGGAAGGCAGCGCCCCACAGCTCGTGGGACAATCCCCGACGTCGATCACTTCGAACAATGACGGCCATAACGGCATCGTGAACATCGCCGAGGATTCCTACGGCAATCTTTACGCCAGCATCGTGGACTGGCATTTCAACGGCACCATCGGCACCACCACCAATCCCTTGCCCGGCGGCGAGCAGATGTACCATGAGATTTACCGCCTATCCCATCCCCAATTGACGCCGAATCCTACGCCCATCGCTTCCCGGGGGCCGGGGCTTCCGGGCATTCCCGCCTCCGGCCGGTTGCTGGTGAATGCCAAAGCCGGATCCTGGATTGAAATTCCCAAGGGATATTCCGGGTTGGAGATCTACAGCCTGCGGGGCCGGCGCGTCTGGTCTTATCGCGGTGAAACCGGGGCGCGGATCCCGGCCGGATTGGAAAAGGGAGTTTTACAGTTGCGGTTCCTACGTTGAGGAAACTTTCAAAAGGAGCGCGGAAATGAGAAAAGGAATGAAGGCGATGCTGATGGTGGCGCTGGCAGGGGGCGCGGCCACGGCCCAAGTGGCGAGACCGAACGCCCTGTGGTTCAATAAGGTGATTACCCCGGAACGGTCCCGGCAGTTGTACGTGGGCTTGAACCAGAACATGTGGATCCTGTACGATCTGCCGCAATGCGTCATTTATCAGGCTTGGATGGGTGCGGCCGCGGGAGGCTCCCTGGTCATGGCCAGCGTGACGGTGTCGCCCGGGTATTGGTTCGGGGGCGGACCGCATTTCCCGCATATGTACGTGACTTCGGGGACCAATTTTTTCAAGGATCAAGTGGGCGAATATTTCGCTACCTATACCGTTCCTTCCCAAATCACCACCTATTACACGCGCTGGCCCGCGCAACCTTTGAACTATCACGCTTGGACGGTGCGGAACGCTTCCGGTCTGGACGTCGGTGCCGTCATCCGGTTCCGCGGATATACCGTTCCCGGTAACGTGTTCACTTTGCGGTTCGGTTTGGTTCTTCCCGGCAACGGGGGTGAAATCACCGTCACCGAGTCCCCGGAGTATTCCAACGCCGGCGGCCGCAACAATCTGGTTCGCACTTTGACTTTCGCGGGCATACCTGCGGGATATCAAGTAAGGTTGGAACATCTCGGCGGCGCCGCCGGGAATTGGGTTGTGACGTCCGGATCGGCCACCTTGCTGACCGGCGCCATGGTGCAAACCGCCAACGGTCAAACCATCCTAACCGGATCCTGGTAAGGGGGATATATGAAACAAGCAAAATGGGTGGCCCCCTTCGCCATTTCCTTCGTCTCCTTCGCCGCGGCCCAGAGGCCGGGGGATCGCCAGAACGAGACCGCGATCAATCCGGCGTATTCCGTCCAGCGTATCCGCCCTGCGGCCTTGAGTTGGCCCATCGGCGGAATGGATTGGCTTTCCGACGGCCGCATGGTGGTGACGAGCTGGCGGGATCCCTATGGGGTTTTCATCCTGAGCAATGCGATTACGGGCGCCAACCCCACCACGGCCACGGTGACCGAATTCGCCACGGGCTTGGTGGAAGCGTTGGGCGTCAAGGTGGTGAACGATTCCATTTATGTCTTGGAGAAGGATCAATTGACGCTGGTCCTGGATAATAACGGCGACGGCAAGGCCGATGAATACCGGGCCATTGCCTACGATTGGACGAAATCCGTGAACGAAAAAGAGTATGCCGTGGGGCTGGCCTTCGACGGAACTTATTTCTACGGAATCTACGGCGATCCCACCATCGGAAACGGTACGTCCATCGATCCCGAACCAGCCGGCCGCCTGAATGGAGTTATTCGTTTCCGTAAAAGCGATGGGCTGACGGAACCGTTCTCCGGCGGTACGCGCGTGCCGGGGGGAATCGACATGGCTTTCGGGCAGGTCTGGGCCACCGAAACCCAAGGTGGATACCGGGTGTCGCACGCTCTCTTTATCCCGAAAACGGGGCGTTTCTACGGGCGGCCCGTCAATCCGGCCCCTTTGTTTCAACCGGCGGCGGCATCCAGTCCCAATGTCAACCCCAACCCTTATACCAGCGCGACCCAAATGGCCTCGATTGCCACTCCCTTTTCCGTGAACATTCCCTTCAAGAACAACAGCGCCGCCGGGGGCGGGCCGTTGGGATTGATGCGCATGCCGGGTAATCCGGTGGCGCTTGCGACGGGACCCTATGCCGGCCAAATGCTGATCCCCGAAGCCGACCGCGAGACGAATGGGGAAATGACGCGGGTATTCGTGGAAATGACGCCGGACGGGGAATATCAGGGAGCCGCATTCCATTTCACCTCAAACACCGCGTTCGAAGGTACGGCCGTTTTCAACCTGAAGTACGGCCCGGACGGCAATTTGTACGCGGGCGGGAACGGTTCCAGCGCCGCAGGTTGGGGGCGGGTCACCAATATCGGCCTGGATCGCATGCGGCTGACGGGCGCCACGCCTTTCGACATTCTGGCGGTGCGGAATACGGGGGCGAGCACCTTCGAAGTCCAATTCACCAAGCCCCTCGCGGCCACTCTGGGGACGGACGTCACCGCCGATTTGGTGGCGACAAAATGGTGGGATCGGATCTCCGACACCTATGGCTGTTGCCGCGCCAACATTACCAATCTAACCGTGACCTCGGCCATAGTGCAAACGGATCGCAGCAAGGTGGTCGTGACCATCAACGGCCTCACCTTGCACTGGATTTATTATCTGAGATGGCTCGACGTCATCCGGTCCGATCTGAATGAAGTCCTGTGGGGTACCGAAGCTTGGTACACTTTGAACGCTTTCGGTCCCGCCATCGCTCCCGTCGCCGTCGAAAACAATTCGGCGCCCGGGTCCGGTCCCTTCGCCGTGACCCGAAGCGCCGCTGGCTTGAGGGTGCATGTGTTTTTCCAGAACGGTGCGCCCTATAACGCCCAAATCGCGGACGTGAGGGGCAAAACCATCACCAGCCATGCGGGGCGGGGTTCGGAGGAATTTCTTTTCCCCCAGAACGCTTTGCCGATGGGCGTCTATGTCCTGAAATTGAAATCCGGGAGCCGCACGTATTCCCGTTTGGGTTTCAGGTGAGGAAATGCTTTTTTGGCGCCTGCGTGGCGCTCGTGGGCGCTTCCACAGCTCAACCCACTTCGGCGACCCATGCCGATTCCGGGTGGGTGCCGCTCTGGAACGGAACGGATTTCACCGGCCTTTACGATTATGCGGTGGGCGTCGGCCTTCCAAACGTCAATACCCAGACCACCTTCACCATCCAAGCCGGGACCATACGGTGCAACGGATCCCCCAACGGCTATCTGGGCACCATCCGGCAATACTCCTGGTATCGGGTACACGTGGAATACCAATGGCCCGTGGGCACGGCCACCAACGCCAATGCCGGACTTTTGATCCACCTGGACAGCGCCCAGGCTTTTTCCCCCACCTGGAATTTCAGCAACAATCGGCCGCGTTCCTGCGAGGTCAACATGCGGCGCGACACCAATTTCCCCTGGAGCCTGTGGTCGGCTTCGGCCTTGGGTCCTTACATCACCACCACGGTGAACACGATTCCCGCCGCCGGGGTCGCGGGGCGCTATCAGGCCGGCGGCACGGTTTGGACCGACGATCCCTGGGGCACGGGCAATACCCGTGTCATCACCGGCGATTTGCAGGCCAACCCCGAATTGGCCCTGGGCCAATGGAATCGGGGCGAGGCCCGGCTGTTCGGCGACAGCGGAGTTTTCATCCTCAACGGGCAAACGCGCACCAGCGGGTGGAATTTCCAATTGCGCCAGAATATCGCCAACCCCACGCCCCGGGTAAGCTGTTTCAATGGCAATATCGGCCTGCAATCCGAGGGGGCGCAGATCTTCTACCGCAATTTCGAGATCATGGAACTCGATTCCGTCACCGGCCTGCCGATCAACGCCCGGCGGGGATGCACCAATTCGTCGGCTTTGAATTATGATCCGCGGGCGGTGGTGGACAATGGGAGTTGCACGACCACCGCGGTTGGATGGTATCGGCATGGTTCCCGCGCAGCCATCGGGTATTTCCGGTCAAAACGACATGATGTTCGAGGCAGACGGATTCCGCAGTTCCGGCAAGCGGATTTCAGAATTATAGAATGAACTTAATGCCAGAACTACGGCGAGAAAAAAAAAGCGACCAGAGCGATATTTTTCCTCAGCCTCAATTCCTTAAAGCAGAGGTAAGCCTGGTTCCGTCGCAGGAAGGAATCTGTCGAGGAGGTTCCGAACGGGCGGGGAGAGGGAATTCTCAAAGCGCGGCTTCTTACTTTGAAGTCGGCAATGCAGCATAAGGAGACAAGATGAAGGTTGGAATCGGTGCAAGTGTGGTTCTGGTCTCGGGGTTGATTAGTGCAACTTCGTTTTCAGATGTGGTTCGGAATCCGGCGAATATTGGAATGGCCTTGGAGGAATTCCAGCTTTTTAAAATGAACCAGTACCAAGGAACCAATTTTGATTTACCGGTGACCATGTTGAGGCCGACGGGATGGATTTTCGAAAGCGCCACCATTGACGATCGGATCTCTCTTGTTTTTGGGCTGGGAGCCACTACTTTTTCGCTTCCTCGTGACAGTGGGCAATTCCCAGGTTCAAGCAGCTACAAACACGAATTGTTTCCCGCTGTAGCTTTGGTTCAGGCCTCAGGTTCTTATGCATGGGGCGATTTTAAGAACCCGATGTTGCAGCTGACTTTCGGCCAAATGCCCTACAAATACAGCCCGGACGCCAAGGATTTTGGCGAGTACCTCTTCCGCTCCACTCCCTATCCCAACACCGTGTTGAATTCCCCTTTCGATCTGGTTAACGCCGCTCAGGCCAGTATTTTGGGCGGCATATTGGGCGCGAACTTCGCGGGGGGCAATTGGAAAAACGATTTCCTGTTCACCAGCGCTACTTCATCCTTTCCTTTATATGACTTTAGTCTGGCTTATGTCACCCGCTACAAAATCAGTCCGATCTTTGAGTTGGGGGCCGGAGTGAATTTTTTCCGTTTGATTCCCGTGCAGCCAGAGGTGACTACTTATAAAGGCGACGCGTTGAACGCATACTTCACTGCCGCGAATGGGAAAAAGTATTCGACCAATAGTCAGTATTATACCGGTTTGGCCTCCGATTCTCTCATAGCGGATTCAGTCTACCAAGCCATCGTCAGTAAGACGGCGCTGCCTACGGGTGTATCCGACGTGAATTACTACACCTTGAAGGGGCAAATGTTGATGGCGCGTTTTTCCATTGACTTCAAGCCGGTTCTGGGGGACAAGGTTGATTTGAAGCTTTACGGTGAATGGTCCATGTTGGGTGTCCAGAACTACCCCGTTTTTTACGACAAGCCAGCGGACAGAATGCCTGTTATGATGGGGCTGAACGTTCCCACATGGGGATTGCTGGACATGTTGAATGTGGAAGCTGAATATTGGAAAAACCCCTATTTAAATTCGACTTTTGCCATGTCTTATGGCGGCTTAGGGACGCCAAATTTGAATTCCACATCTTATACTGACATTGGCTTGACCTCGATCAACGACGTTGTGAAGGATGATGATTTTAAATGGTCGGTTTCCGCCACAAAGTCGTTTGGGAAATCGTTTTCCATCACGGCCAAGGCGGCCCGGGATCACCTGCAAGTCATGCAAGAAATGCAGGCCGGATTTCCAGGGAAGTCTTACGGAGATGTGATGTCGGGTAAAAAATCCTGGTATTACGTGCTGCGTATGCAGGTGGCCATCTAAACGGGAATCGAGTTTGTTGGCGCAAGGAGAGTAGATGAATTTTGGCATGAAGTGGGTCGTTTCCGGTGTGGTGTTGTTCACGGTATCCGCTGCTTCGGCGGAGGTAGTGCGTCACCCGGTGAATGTCGGAATGTCCTTGGAGGAATTCCAACTTTTTAAACCGATCAATACCTTGGACCAAGATGCGGCCTATGGCTTACCCCTGCTCATGGTGAGGCCCACGGGGTGGGTTTTTGGAAGCGCTACCGTCAATGATCGGATCGATCTTGTTTTTGGGTTGGGAGCCACATTGTTTTCGATCCCCGCCGACAGCGGGCAACACCCGGCGGGATATCAAAACGAGGTCTATCCCGCCGTGGCCATGGTCCAGGCCTCAGGCTCCTATACATGGGGTGATTTGAAGGATCCCATGTTGAAAGTGACGTTTGGCCAAATGCCATATAAGTACAACCCGGGCACCAAGGAATTTGGAGAATTCCTCTTCCGTTCCACTCCCTATCCCAACAGCGTGTTGAATTCCCCTTTCGATCTCGTCAATGCCTCCCAAACCAGCATTTTAGGCGGCGTGTTGAGCAAAAACTTAATGGAAGGGAAATGGAAAAACGACCTCATGTTGACCAGCGCCAATGCATCATTCCCATTGGGTGACTTGAGTTTGGCGTATGTGACCAGTTTCAGAATTAATCCGATTTTTGAACTGGGCGCCGGGGTTAATCTTTTCCGCTTGATTCCCGTTCAGCCGGAGATAAGCACTTATAAGAGTGGGAAGAATGCCTACTTCACTTATGATGTAAATGGAAACAAGTATTCGGCGAATTCCGGCGTGTATATGAGCAATAATATGACGCCTTTGGACTCGGTGATTGTCCAAAAGGCCGATTCTGTTGCGGCCTCCATCGATAATGGGAGTGCCGTTAGCGCCATGCCCACGGGTGTGTCCGACGTGAGTTACTACACCTTAAAGGGGCAGATGTTGATGGCGCGTTTTTCCGTTGACTTCAAGCCGGTTCTGGGGGGCAAGGTTGATTTGAAACTTTACGGCGAATGGGCCATGTTGGGCGTCCGGAATTATCCCGTTTTTTATGAAAAACCGGCGGACAGAATGCCCGTCATGTTAGGGTTGGACATTCCCACGTGGGGATTGCTAGACATGCTGAACGTGGAAGCGGAATACTGGAAGAATCCTTATTTCAACTCAAATTATATGGCGGCTTATCACGGATTAGCGACTCCAAATTTGATAGCCAACGCCTATAGTAATGTTGGCCTGAAGTCGATCAACGATGTCGTGAAGGACGATGACTTTAAATGGTCGATTTCCGCCATGAAGTCTTTTGGGAAATCGTTTTCCATCATGGCCAAGGCGGCCCGGGATCACATGCAAGTCATGCAGTTTCACAGCAATAGTTTTGACAAGTCCTACGGAGATGTGATGGCGGGAAAAAAATCATGGTACTATGTGCTTCGCGCGCAGGTGGCCATCTAAACGGAAACCTCTAGAAGGGGAGTGAAACCATGAAAAAGAGAACAGCTTTCAACGCGGCGTCCTTGGGATTGTGGCTGGGGGTTACCTCCGGTTTTTCGTCGATCCCCAACACCATTTGGCACACGAACGACACCAACTATTTCGACATGTGGAACAAGACAAATTTGGACACCACGTTTTTCTGGGCGCATTCCACCAATTGGGGCGTTGTATACCCGGGCACGGACAGTGCCAAGATCACCACCGATGGTTTAGCCCAAACCGCTCCCAGTTGGAATAACTTGGTTTGGAAATGGCAATCGGATCCAACCCAGGCGAATTTTGAGCTTCGCTTCTCTTATCACATGGTCCTCAATCCCAGCGGTAATACCGGTTTCAACGCACGTGGCCATTGTGGAGCCGGAACGATTGCAACCTTTTGCGGCGGTGCCGCCCAGGGCTACAAGGTATTTGGTCCTCAGATTGATTTAGGCCCTACTTATACCGGTGACGTTTGGAACAGCGGAGCCGCCCGTTATGCCACCGGTATCAGCGCTTGCAAGCTTACCGGCACTGCCTGGCAAGATTTGGCGCAGAGGATTTCGCATGATACCGTTTACACGCTGTACTACCAAAATGGTTTCGCCGCTGGAACGAAGACGGTGTGCGCTTCCTATTTTTACACGGCGGCGACCGATGTAGC
>JBGPFT010000038.1:0-10573 GCA_041483475.1 Fibrobacteria bacterium
CAAAACACAATAAACCGCTTATGGGTGACGTGCTGTACACGCGTGTTGGCAGCTATGGAGAGGCTGCAGTAATTGAAGATGAAATTGAGTTCAGTGTATTTGTAAGCCTGACTTTAATTAAGCCCAAGAAAAGCAGATTGAATAATTACTACTTGAAATATTTCTTGAACTCAAGTGAAGTCAAGGAAATGGCTAAACGAAGTATAAGCAGTTCGGGCGTTGGAAATCTAAATGTTGGGTCAGTGAGAGAGTTTCCGATTTCCGTTCCGTCAATCCTTGAGCAACAGTCTATTGTACACAAGCTCGATTCTCTCCACGTAGAAACCCAACGCCTTGAATCGATTTACCAGCGGAAGATTGATGCGTTGGAGGCGTTGAAGAAGTCGTTGCTGAGCCGGGCTTTTGCGGGGGAGCTTTAGAAATTGACAATGGATAATGAACAATGAGCAATGAAGACCGGGAGAATTGCCCAACGATGTTCGTTCGTTATCAATTGTCCATTGCCCATTATCAATTGGTGGGTGTGCAATGAAGGACGGCCCACTCCAAACCAAATCCTTCGGATTTGCGGTCCAGATCGTAAGCCTGTATAAGTACCTGAGCAACGAGAAGCGGGAATTTGTTATGTCCAAGCAGTTGTTGCGGTCCGGAACGGCAATTGGCGCGTTGGTTCGTGAGGCGGAACAAGCGGAAAGCAAGGCCGATTTCGTCCACAAGCTGGCGATAGCGCTCAAGGAATCCAATGAATCCGAATACTGGATTCTGCTACTTTCAGAGTCAGGGTACCTGACCCCCAATGAAGCGGAACCCGTCATCAATGCCAACAAAGAACTCCTCAAATTGCTGACCAGCATCATCAACAGCACCAAACGGGGAATGGGAAATAAATGACAATGGATAATGGACAAAGAACAATGAAACCAGGGGAAGTTTTCCAAAAGTGTTTCGGCATTGTCCATTGTCAATTGCCCATTATTCATTGCATAACATGAACAAGCCCCCCAAAACACCCCCACCCGGCGGCCAATTCCTCGTTTACCAAACCGAGGACGGAAAGCTGAAAATCGATGTGCGTTTTGAGGGCGAAACCGTCTGGCTTACCCAGCAACGCATGGCCGAGCTGTTTCAGACCACCAAACAGAACGTAAGCCTGCACATTCAAAACGCCTTTTCTGAGGGGGAATTGACCGAGGTTTCAGTTGTCAAGGAATCCTTGACAACTGCCTCTGACGGCAAAAACTACGCGACCAAGTTCTACAACCTCGACATCATCATCTCGGTGGGCTACCGGGTCAAATCGCTTCGAGGCACCCAATTCCGAATGTGGGCCACTCGGCAATTGCGGGAATACATCGTCAAGGGCTTTGTCCTCGACGATGACCGGCTGAAAAATCCCGACCAGCCTTTCGATTATTTTGAGGAATTGACCCGCCGGATTCAGGATATCCGGACCTCCGAGCGTCGATTCTACCAGAAAATCACCGACATCTATGCCACCAGCATCGACTACGACCCCACGCAGGAAATCAGCCTCCTATTCTTCCAAACGGTGCAGAACAAGGTGCATTGGGCCATTACCGGCCAAACTGCAGCTGAAATCATCCACGGTCGGGTAAGCGCGGCCAAACCCAATCTTGGTTTGACGAGTTGGCGTAGTGCAACGATTCGCAAGCAGGACGTGGCTATCGCCAAGAATTATCTCGATGAACCGGAACTGGCGGCGCTGAACAACCTCGTGGAACAATACCTGATCTTCGCGCAGGGCCAAGCCATGCGGCGCATTCCCATGCACATGGCGGATTGGTCCAAAAAGCTGGACGGATTTCTGAAGCTCAATGATCGTGATATCCTCACCCATGCAGGGCGAATCTCGCATGAGGTGGCACAAAATAAGGCGGAAGCGGAATACGACAAATACAAGGCCCTAAGCTTTGCCGTGGCTCGACCCGTGGATACCGATTTCGAACAAGCCATTAAGAAATTGCCAACCTCGAAAAAAACCAAACGCCGGAAGCCATGAACGAAGCCGAAACCCGCGCCGAACATGTGGACCCCGCCCTGGCGGCGGCGGGCTGGGGCGTGGTGGAGGGCAGCAAAATCCTGCGCGAGCATCCCATCACGCCGGGCCGCATCGAAGGCCTGGGCCGGCGCGGCAAGCCGTTGATCGCCGACTACGTGCTGGTGTATCGCAACACCAACCTGGCCGTAGTCGAGGCCAAGGCTTGGGACAAGCCGCTCACCGAAGGGGTTGGTCAAGCCAAGAATTATGCCGGCAAGTTGGCTATTCGCTTTGCCTATGCCACCAACGGCCAAGGGCTATACGGCATCGACATGGAATCGGGCCAAGAAGGCGAGACGGGCTATCCGACGCCCGAGGAACTTTGGAAACGCACCTTTGCCAAGGCGAATGCGTGGCGCGATCGCTTCACCGCCATCCCGTTTGAGGACAAGGGCGGCTCCCATCCCAGCCGCTATTACCAGGACATCGCCGTGGAAAGGGTGATGGAAGCTGTCGCGGAGAACAGACAACGCATACTCCTGACCTTGGCCACCGGCACGGGAAAAACCTTTATCGCCTTTCAAATCGCCTGGAAACTATTCCACAGCCGCTGGAACTTGAGCCGTGAGTCCACGCGCCGCCCACGCATCCTTTTCCTGGCCGACCGGAATATCCTCGCCAACCAGGCCTACAACGCCTTTTCCGCCTTTCCCGAGGATGCGTTGGTGCGAATTGCCCCGGACGAGATTCGCCGCCGGGAACGAGTTCCTACCAATGGCAGCTTGTTCTTCACCATCTTTCAAACCTTCATGAGCGGTCCACCGAGGAATGGCCAGCCGTCGCCTTATTTCGGAGAATACCCGCCGGATTTCTTCGACTTCATCATCATCGACGAATGCCATCGCGGCGGCGCGAACGATGAAAGCAATTGGCGCGGCATCCTCGAATACTTCCAGCCCGCCTTGCAGCTCGGCCTCACGGCCACGCCCAAGCGCAAGGATAATACGGATACCTATGCCTACTTCGGAGAGCCCGTTTACATCTATTCGCTCAAAGAAGGCATCAACGACGGTTTTCTGACGCCGTTCAAGGTGAAGCAAATCTCCACCACCTTGGACGAATACGTCTACACGCCGGATGACCGGATCATCGAAGGCGAAGTCGAGGTCGGCAGGCGTTACGAAGAAAAGGATTTCAACCGGATCATCGAAATCAAGGTCCGGGAAGATGCCCGTGTCCGGATTTTCATGGACCAGATCAATCCCAACGAAAAGACCTTGGTTTTTTGCGCCACTCAAGAGCATGCCTTAGCCATTCGCGACCTCATCAACCAGATGAAAGCAAGCGCCGACCCGAATTATTGTCAGCGGGTTACCTCTGACGACGGCGAACTCGGCGAACAACACTTGCGGGATTTTCAGGACAACGAGAAAACCATCCCCACCATCCTGACAACCTCACAAAAGTTGTCAACGGGCGTGGACGCCCGTAATATCCGTAACATCGTTCTGATGCGGCCCATCAATTCGATGATCGAGTTCAAGCAAATCATCGGACGCGGTACGCGGCTTTTCGACGGCAAGGATTATTTCACCATTTACGATTTCGTGAAGGCGCATCATCATTTCAACGATCCGGAATGGGACGGGGAACCCTTGGATCCCGAGCCGAAAGAGCCGGGGCCGGAACCTACCCCTGGCCGGGACCGGGGACACGAACCAAAACCGGAAGGCGGCAGACAGAAGCGAATCAAGGTCAAACTCGCCGACGGAAAAGAGCGAGCCATTCAGCACATGATGTGTACGACCTTTTGGCATCCCGACGGCACGCCCATGTCCGCCCAGCAATTCATGGAAATGCTGTTCGGGAGATTGCCCGACTTTTTCAAGAATGAGGCGGAATTGCGGGCGTTATGGAGTGCGCCGGAGACGCGGAAGAAACTGTTGCAGGGCCTGGCTGAAAAAGGCTTCGGTGGGGAACAACTGGCCGAGATGCAGAAAATCATCGATGCGGAGAAAAGCGATTTATTCGACGTGTTGGCCCACGTGGCCTATGCGCTCCCACCGCTTACTCGCGAGGAGCGCGCCGTCAGGGCCAAAGTCGATATTAGAGCACACTTCAATGGCAAGCAACAGGCATTTCTTGATTTCGTCCTCTCCCATTACGTAAAGGTCGGCGTGGAAGAATTGGATCAGGAAAAACTTACCCCGTTGTTGCGGCTGAAGTACCACAACTCCATCGCCGATGCCCTGGCCGATTTGGGAAGAGCGGAGGAGATTGGGAAAGTTTTCGCGGGTTTTCAGAAATACCTGTATCAGCTACGAACGGCGGCCTAAAACCCCCCCTTTCTAAAGGTCTACATTTAAGCTTCAAGCAAATGGAAGGCATTAGGGCATGGCGACCAAGGCAAAAAAAGGCAAGCTCAAGGTGGTCCTGGCCTACTCCGGCGGGCTCGACACTTCGGTGATCATCCCCTGGCTGGTGGAGAATTACGACGCCGAAGTGATCGCCTTCGCGGCCGACATCGGCCAAGGCGCGGTGGAAGTGGATCCGCTGAAGAAGAAAGCCTTGGCCACGGGCGCTTCCAAGTGTTTCGTGCTGGATCTCCGGAAGGAATTTTTGGAGGAGTACGCCTGGCGCGTGCTCAAGGCCGGGGCCAAGTACGAAGGCCAATATTTGCTCGGCACTTCCATGGCGCGGCCGCTCATCGCCAAGCATCAGGTGCTGATCGCCGAAAAAGAGGGCGCGACGGCGGTGTCGCATGGCGCCACGGGCAAGGGCAACGATCAGGTGCGCTTCGAGCTCACCTACATGGCCATGAATCCGCGCCTCCAAATCATCGCGCCGTGGAAAGATCCGAAATGGCATATCCGTTCGCGCGAGGACGCCATCGAATACGCCGAAGCGCGCAAAATTCCGCTTACGGTGACCAAGAAGAAGATTTACAGCGAGGACGGCAACCTTTGGCATCTCTCGCATGAGGGCGGCATTCTCGAGCATCCCGAGCGGGAAAACAATTACGAGATGTTGCGCAATACGGCCACGCCGGAAAAAGCCCCGAACCAACCCGGTTATGTATCCATCGGCTTTGAAAAGGGAATTCCGGTTTCGGTGGACGGAAAAAAACTGGGCGCAGTGGCCTTGCTGGAAACCTTGAACGCCCTGGGCGGGAAGCACGGTTGCGGCTTGGTGGACATGGTGGAAAACCGCCTGGTGGGGATGAAATCGCGCGGCGTGTACGAAACGCCAGGCGGTTTCCTGCTTTACCGAGCGCATGAATACCTTGAACAGATCGTGCTGGATCGCGACACCTTGGCCTACAAGCAGCTCGTAGCGCAGAAATACGCGCAGCTCGTGTACGACGGATTGTGGTTCGCGCCTTTGCGTCAGGCCCTCGACACCTTCGTGGACAAGACCCAAGAGGTGGTGACGGGCGAGGTGAAATTAAAGCTTTACAAGGGCAATGCGATTCTGGCGGGCATGGAAAGTCCGTTCTCGCTTTACGATCCGGGTCTCGGCGGTTTCAGCGACGTGGACACTTACAATCAACAGGACGCGAATGGATTCATCCGCTGCCTGGGCCTGCCTTTGAAAATGCGCGCACTGCTTTTAGGGAAAAAAAGTCCCGTGAGGATTTGATCCGGAGCGCGCATGGGTCTCGGCATCGTCTTGGCGGCCGGAGGGCAGGGGACAAGGTTCGGGGGCCCGCTGCCCAAGCAATTCCTGGAAGTGCGGCCGGGACGTCCCCTTTTGCGCTATGCCCTGGAAATCTTTCACGACTTCGCCGAGGTGGAATCCATCGCCTTGGTATTGCCCCCGGAACGGATCGACGCCTGGAAAAACCTGCTGGAGATCTTCCCCAAGTTGCGCCTCGCGCCGGGCGGACCGGATCGCTGGTTGTCGGTGAAAAACGGCGTGGAGTCCCTGCCGTCCTTGTGCGAACGCGTGCTCATCCACGATGCGGCCCGGCCCTTCGTTCCCCGCAGCGTCATCCGCCGCTGCGCCCAGGCGCTGCACGGCAATGCCGCCGTGACCGCGGCGCTTCCGGCCTCGGACACGATCAAGGAAGTGGAGGCGAATAAAATCCTGCGCACCGTGGAGCGCAGCCGCCTGGTTTTGACGCAAACCCCGCAGGGGTTTCCGCGCGTCATGCTTAAGGCCCTTTACGCGCACGCCCCGTCGGGAAAACCCACCGACGAGGCCCAATTGGCGGAGGCCCACGGTTTTCCCGTGACCTGGGTGCAAGGCAATGCGCTTAGCCGCAAGATCACCGAGCCCGAGGATTGGGAATGGGCGGAATGGATCGCCGAAAGGCTGGAACTCGGGGAGATCACGCTGCATGATTAAAACGGCCATAGGACAAGACAGCCACCGCATTCAAGACCCGGCGCGAGGAAAGGCCCTGATGCTGGGGGGCTTGCGCTTCGACGAAAGCTACGCCTTGGAAGGCAATAGCGATTCCGACGCGATCTTGCACGCGATCACCAACGCGGTTTCCGGCCTTACCGGAAAACCGATCCTGGGGCCCGTGGCGGATGGGTTGTGCCGGGCGGGAAAAACCGACAGCGCGGAATATCTCAGGCTGGCCCTGGCCGATCTCGCGGCCATCGGGTACGGCCTCACCCATGTTTCCGTGGCCGTCGAATGCGCGAAGCCGAAAATCCTGCCGCGCCTCCAGGAATTGCGGACAAAACTATCGACATTGCTGGACATGGCGATGGCCGACGTCGGGATCACCGCGACTTCCGGCGAAGGACTTACGGATTTTGGGCGAGGCTTGGGGATTCAAGCTTTGGCCGTGGTCACCGCTCACCGAGAGACGAGCTTCGCCACCGCTTCCACGTGATGGGTTTGCGGATAGAAATCAAACAGCCGCAAATCCTCCAGGGCATACGGTCCCGCCAGCAAATCCATCAAATCGCGGGCCAGGGTGACCGGATCGCAGGACGCGTAAACCAGTCGGGGTATGGCTAACTGTTTTAACCACGCCCGCACTTCCGGGGCCAAACCCGTGCGCGGGGGATCGATCACGGCGGCATCGGGTTTTTTCCGAAGCAAGGGGTGTGGGGAAGGCGCGACCAGTTTTTCCAAACCTCCCACCAAAAAATCAGCTTGTTCGGATCCCACATTGCGGCGCGCGTATTCCAGGGATTGGGAGTGAGATTCCACGCAAAGGACATGCGGAAAAGTGGATTTCAAGAACACGGCGAAGGTGCCGACTCCCGAGTAAAGATCAAACACCGAACCCCCTTTCAAACCCTCCAGGGCGTAGGGAATCAGACGCTCCAGCATGGCGATGTTGCTTTGAAAAAAGCCTTTCAAGGGAAAGCGGATGGCCTGGCCCAACACGGAAACGGAGCATTCCGCCTTCGGGTCCTCGTCTTCCCGCCATAATCGGGAAGCGCCATCCGGACCCTTTTCCGTAAAAGCATGGAATCGTTCCGGAGCTTTGCCGGCGCAGGGTTTCTGGAACAAAGGCGCGAAGCTGGGATGGGAAACCGGACAGGCTTTCACGGGCACGAATCCTTTTCCTCCGCGTTCCAGGAATCCCAAGGCCCCGCTTCCATCCGTATGCAGCTGCAACCGGTTGCGATAGCCGAAAGGTTCACCGGATTCGATATGCAGGTTCAACCATTCCAGCTTGCCCACCCGGCGCAAGGCTTCGCGCACCATTTCCACCTTAAAACGGCCCTGGGTTTCCGACCGAATATGCTGCCAATTGCAACCTCCGCAGGTTCCGGCCACGGGGCAGGGGGGGGCGATTCTATCCGGTGAGGGGCGCAATATTTCTATCACGTGCCCCCGGACAAAATCTTTTTTGTTTTCCTCGAATTCCACGGTCACCTCTTCGCCGGGCAAGGTTCCGGGCACGAACACGATGCGCCCTTCATGCCGCGCCATGCCGTCGCCGCCGGGGATTAATTTCTCAATCCTTAAGTGTACTCTCCCCCTCTCCATTCCTTTAAGAATGGAGAGGGGGTCGGGGGGTGAGGTTACGGCCACGGATGCCTCGGGTATTTCCGTTTCAATTCCTGCTTGACTTCGGGATAAGAGTTTTTCCAGAACGAGGTGAGATCCTTGGTTTTTTGCACCGTCCGATAATTCGGCGCTAAAATATCATAGGTCACCTCCACCCGGCCGCGCAGGATTTTGAACCCCCCCTCCATGCCTAAAAAATCCCCCAACCGCGCCGAGAGTTCGGGAGGGGAGTTCTCAAAGTAGGTGATTTTTCCGCCGCGTTTCCCTTGAGGAAGCTTCACATGGGTGGGGGCCTCGCGTTCCAGGAAAGCCGTCAACGCGGGACCCAGATAATCGCGCAAGGCTGAAGATACTGAAACATCTTGCAATTGCTTCACGCTGCGCTTGCCTTCACAAATTTCATGGTAAATCAAGCCCCAATCCTCCGCGTCCAATGCGGGCATGCCGCTGTCCGGGCAAACGCGATGGGCCAGGCGTATGCGACGCATCCATTGCCGGGATTCGTCGTCGAAGGGCAATTCGATTTCGCCGCGGATCAATTTCTCCGCCAGCAATTCCCCCGCGTCGCCTCCGGTTTCCGCGACGGCGCGGCGATCCAGGATCAATTCGCGAAACAGAAGACGTTCTTCCCGCAACACCTTGCCCTGCTTGGAATCGAATTCCTCGACCTTTTCCCAGTGGCATTCGCCGGGAAATTCCGCTTCCACCCAGGCGGGTTCCACGGGCAAAAAAAGCGGAATGGTCGTTTGCCGCGCCCGGTCTTTGCCACCCGACTCGTGCATTTCCAGGGCCAAGAGCAATTTGGTTTCAGCCGGAACGCCCGCCGCCACGCCTTTGCGTCCGTCGGCCAAGGCGAAGGATTGTCCTTCCACGCGCGTTGCCAGGCGATGGATGAAAACGGGAAGAAATAGCCGCGTGGCTTGCAGACGCTGGTCTTTTTTTTCCGTCGCGGTTTTTCCTGCCTGGGCGTGCTTTTCCATTTGCCTTTGGAATTGGCGGAAGGCGTCCACGGTTTCACGATCGAAGCCCCGTGTTTCCGGATCGGAAAGCTCCTCCCCCAAAGCATAGAGGTCGGAATTTTTCCCCGCCTTCCTTGATGCGGACATGATAGCCGCCATGGCCGCGATTTGACGGTGCAAAGCCAAGTCCCCGGTTTCGGCGGTGTCGTGCAGGACGCGCGCCAATTCCGGGGGCGCGGGCCAGCCGAGCAGGGATTTCCCCAGCGGGGTGATGGTTCCATTCCGAACGGCGGAAACGCGCCACAGTTTTTCCTCCGCTTTTTTCCACAACGCGGGATCCGGCGGCGTGAGCCATGCGGCGGTTGCGCCCGGGATCAGGGCATGCAACGACAGCGCGGCTTCGGAAAGTTCCGCGCGCCTCACCTCGGGCTCCAGCGATTTTTCCATGCGCGTTTCGCGTTCGGCCTCCCAGAGGCGGATGCAGATTCCGGGCGCCGTGCGCCCCGCCCGGCCGGCGCGCTGCGTCGCATTGGCCAGCGCGATGGGGCGCAGGAACAAGGTGCCCGTGTCCCGATCCGGATCGTACGCGGCGACCCGGTGCAGTCCGGCGTCGATAACCGCCGTCACGCCCGGGACGGTCAGCGAGGTCTCCGCCACGTTGGTGCAAAGGATCAAGGCCGATCCGTTTCCGGGCGCGCGCAAGGCTGCCTGTTGATCCTTCAGGGCCAAGGACCCGTGTAATTCGCGCAAGGTTATTCCGGATTCGCGGCAGAAAGAGGCGATGTGTTCCCCCACCCAGCGTATTTCCCCTCCTCCGGGCAGGAAAACCAATGCCGATCCGGACCAACCTCCGGCGCTCAGGGATTTGAGGGCGCGCAGGATTTGTTGCGGCAGCGTTTCATGCAGTCGCGGCGTTTGATGCCGAATATCCACCGGAAAAAGCCGGCCCTCCACGGAAATCCGCGCGGCTTCCGGCAAATAGACCGCCAACTCGCCGGAATCCAAGGTCGCGGACATGACGATGAGGCGCAAGTCCGGGCGGCGTCGGCGCAATTCCCGGCATCCCAGCAAGATGAAGTCCGCCTCCCAGGCCCGTTCGTGGAATTCGTCCAGCACCACGGCTTGCACGCCCGGAAGATCCGGTTCGCGCAAAAGGCGCTGACGGAAAGTTCCGTAGGTTTGGAAAAGCAAACGTGTTTCCGGTCCCGATGCGTTTTCGAAGCGCACCTGATAACCCGCGATTTTTCCCAGCGGTTCTTCCATTTCCTCGGCCACGCGTGCGGCCAATGCCCGGGCGGCGATGCGCCGGGGTTGGAGGATGGAGACTTGTCCGGGCCTGTCCAGAAGGAAACGAGGCACTTGCGTGGATTTTCCGGTGCCGGGGGGCGCCGATAGGATCAAAGCCCCGGATTCCGCCAATGCGGCTTCGATATGTTCCCGCGCCGCCGATACCGGAAGCAATTCCTCCGCTTTTGCTCCAAGCATGAGAGTTCTAGCGTTTGGACCAGCGCGCGAGCGCGTCGGAAAGATCCTGCATCAGCACCGGCTTGGTGAGAAAATCGTCCATGCCCGCCTCCAGGCAGCGGGCGCGCGTGGCGTCCATGGCGTCGGCGGTCAGGGCGATGATGGGGACATG
>JBGPFT010000039.1:0-10549 GCA_041483475.1 Fibrobacteria bacterium
ATGCGAAGGCGGGTTCGAGGTGGTGGCAAACTGGGCATGGCGATAATGCAAAAGCTTATACACATCGTCGTCGAGGCGCTGCCAGTCCTCGACTCCGGCCGCCACCGGGGAGACGTAATCCGGGATTTTTCCGGGCCGCAGGAAGCTTCGCCGCCGGGTGCGCGGACCAGTGGCCATTCCCGCCTCCTGCGGGTCGATTTGCATCGGCCGCGCCACTTCTTTCTGGCTGTCGGCGGCCACGCGCCGGATCAGATCTTGAGTTTCCTTGACGCCGATGCGCACGGTCGTAAAATAGCTCCAGTTTGTCCGGGCCCCGCGAATTGGCTAGCTTCCAAGCCTGTAATTCATGCAGGAAATTCCATTAAAAATTCAGATTTGACCCTGATCAGTGAGGGTGTCTGGCCCGACCTTCCCCCCCGCTGCAGGGAAGCCCTGCGGCGGTTGAAATTCACCCATCCCACGCCCGTCCAGTCCCAATGCCTTCCGGGCGCCATGGCTGGAGAATCCTTGATGGTCACGGCGCCCACGGGCACGGGCAAAACCCTCGCCTATCTCCTGCCCATCTGGAATGCGTTGCCCGCACGTCAGCGAAACCTTGTGTTGGTTCCCACCCGCGAGTTGGGATACCAAGTTTCCCAAATGTTGCAGGCCCTGGGTCCGGAGGCGAGAAATGGCCTGGCGCTATGCGTGGGAGGGCATGATGCGGAGACCCAGCTAAAATCCCTGCAACATGGTTGGCACACCGTCATCGCCACGCCGGGCCGTTTGCTCGACCTATTGGGGAAAACCTCCTCCTTGCTTCGGAATATCCGGCTCCTCGTTCTGGATGAGTTCGATCGGTTGATCGATTTGGGCTTTGAACCGCAAATCACTTCGGTGCTCTCCCATCTGCCCGGGAGCCGGCAAACCCTGCTGTTTTCAGCTACCGGGAAGGAACCATCCGAAAGCCTGCCCTTGGGTAAACTGAAACGATTCGAAATCCTGACGGGTAAAGAGGCCCCGCTTACCGAGCAATTTTATTTCTTGAAGTCCAATCGGAAAAAAGGCGAGCTGTTGGAAAAATCCCTGCGGGAAACCCCAGGGCAGGCCATCGTATTCACTTCCAATCGGGAAAAGGCCAACCACCTTAACGGGCTTCTGCGATTACGGGGATTTTCCGCGCAGGCCTTGCACGGGGACAGGCTCCAAAGCGAGCGCGCCCGGGCCTATCAGGATTTTCGGGAAGGGAAAATCCGGGTGTTGGTGGCCACCGATCTCGCCGCCCGCGGTTTGGACATCCCGGCCGTGGATCTCATCGTGAACCACGATTTGCCCCGCGATTTCCGGGCCTATGTCCATCGCTCGGGCCGCACGGCCCGCCGCCTTCGTCCCGGAACCTGCTTGAGCTTTGCCGGTCCCGACGATTATCTCCCCCTGCTCAATCTGGAAAAGGGATTTGGCGGGCCGCTTCCCACCCACCCCGGCTATGCCCAGCGCGATCCTTGGCTGTCCCAGGCCAAACGCTTGCATGCCATCAAAGTTCAGGAAGAAAAACGCGCGGCTTTTATTCGAAAAGAACAGGGGTTATAGCGAAGCTTCGCTTGTCTTTACCGCCCCGCTTTCGCCCTTGCGATCAACCCGGCAAAATATTCGAAGGACCGTTCGCTTGCCAAACGGCCGTTGACGAAAATCGTCGGCGTGCCTTCGACGCCCACTTTCTGCCCCAGGGCCATGTCCGCATCGAGCATCCGGTTGATATCCGGCGTCAAAAGCATGTCTTTCTTGTAGCGGTTGATATCGAGGCCCAATTCCTTGGCGAGGGCAAGATAAAGGCTGTCCCCGAGACTGCGGAAATGGGGCGCCGCCTTGAAGCGGAATTCAAAAAATTTCCCCTGCTGACCCGCGGCGATGGCGGCGGCGGCGGCGGCCCGCGCTTGCGGGTGGAAGGAAAGCGGGAAATGCTTGAACACCAGGCGCACGTCGTTCGCATAGGTCCGGGAAACGGAATCCAAGGTGGCAGCGATCTGGGCGCAATACGGACATTGAAGATCCGAAAATTCCACCAAGGTCACCGCTGCGTTTTCGGGGCCCCGGAAAAAACTCTGACCGACGGGAATGTTCTTGACTCCGGTATCGGAGGGGGGGCGCCAGCCCACGCGCACGGCGACGAAATCGTTTTTCTCCTTGATGGAATTGAGCAAGGTCAGGATACTGTCCTGGCGCGTCTCGATGGCGCGCAGACGGCTTTCCACGCCCGACGATACACAGCCGGAAAAAACCAACGCGGCCGCCGGAATCCAAAGCCAATTTTTCCCCGTCATGTTCGACCTCCTGAAATCCATCAAACTGCACCTGCGGCGGCTTTATCCAACAATAACACCGCATTACCATGCCCCGCCAACGCCATGGTGATGGGCAATTCCGGATCGCCTTCCCGCAGCCGTCGCACCACCTCGGCTTTGGAAGACCCAATGGCGATGGCCACCAAAGTTTTGCAATCCCAAAGAGGCTTGAGCCCCAAAGTTATGCGCTGGGGCGGAGGCTTAGGCCCGATCACGTCCAGCACGATGGATTTCCGATCGCGGATCGCCCCTGCGCCCGGAAACAGGGAGGCGGTATGGCCGTCCTTGCCCATGCCCAGGAACACTGAATCAAAAACCACGGGCCCGACGCCGAATTCGCGTTCCAGCATGGCGGCATATTGCGGGGCGGAGATCGCACGGTGTTCCCGTTGCCCCGTCAAACCCGCGGGCTGAAGCAAGCCTTCGTAGCAAACCCTCCAATTGCTATCCGGATCCTCGAAAGGCACCTTGCGCTCGTCCACGGGAAAAAAACGCAAGCCCTCCCCCGTAGCCGCTTTTCTCTTCACCTCCGGCATCCAGATCCGAAAAAGTTCCAGGAAGGTGGAACCTCCGGAAACCGCGATGCGCGGTCCCCGCAAAAATTCCAAAGATTTTTTTCCAACCTCGTCGGGCGAATCCAACACCAGAACCTTCAAAACGCCTCCCGAAAAGGAACAGGGTATATACTTCCCGCGACCGGCGATTCGCCCTTACTTCGCGCGTTCCACGTATTCGCCGGTTCGGGTATCCACCCGCACCTTCATACCCTCACCGATGAACAGGGGTATGTTGATCTCCGCGCCGGTTTGCACCGTGGCTTTCTTGGTGACGTTATTGGCGGTGTCGCCCTTCACGGCCGGTTCGGTATAGGTGATGATGAGGTCCATGAAAATCGGCGGCGTCACCGAAATGGGCCTGTCTCCCCAGAAAGCGATTTCGCATTCCGTGTTCTCGAGCAGCCAGCGCTCGGCCCCGTCCATGTTTTCCTTGGCGATTTCGAACTGCTCATAGGACTTGGTGTCCATGAAGGTGTAGTTCTTCCCGTCGGTGTAGAGGAATTGCATGGTGGTGTAGGTGATGTCGGCTTCCTCGAAGCTTTCACCCGATTTGAAAGTCCGTTCCAGCTGACGGCCGGTGAGCAGATTCGTGAGTTTGACGCGGTTGAACGCCTGGCCTTTGCCCGGCTTGACGAATTCGTTTTCGACGATCATGCAGGGCTGTCCATCCAGCAGGATGCGCGTGCGCTTGCGGAATTCGTTGGTACTGATCATTCCCATGCGAAACCTCGTTTCCCGGGCATTGTTAGTTTTGCGGGGAAAAGCGGTGGAGATATAGAAATTTCGGAACCCCATCACTTCCGCGAATTGGATGCGCTGCTGGCATTCCTGGAGTTGGATCCCGCGCAAGCGCCCGCTTTGCTCGCGCTTCCCCCGCGCTTCCCCCTGCGCGTGCCCCGCGCCTTTGCCGAGCGCATGCGCAAGGGTGATTGGCAGGATCCGCTACTGCGTCAGGTGCTGCCCCTGCGCGCCGAGGCGGGGGAAGTCCCGGGCTTCGTCCCTGATCCAGTGGGAGACGGCGCGGCCGAGCAAAGCCCCGGTCTGTTGCGCAAATACCAGGGCCGGGCGTTGTTGATCCTCACCGGCGTTTGCGCCGTGCATTGCCGTTATTGTTTCCGCCGGGAATACCCGTACGCGGACGCCCCCGCCGCGCGGGAAGAATGGGAAAGCGTATACGCCGGCCTCGCCGGTGATCCCACCGTGGAGGAAATCATCTTTTCAGGCGGCGATCCCCTTTCCATTTCGGACGCCAAATTGCGTTGGCATTTCGAACTGGCCCTTTCCATCCCCCACCTGCGCCGCATCCGCATCCATACGCGATTGCCGGTGGTTCTCCCCTCCCGGGTCGATGAAAGTTTTCTCGCCTTGATCGCGGAAATGTCCGGGCGCCGCCCGCTGTTTCTCGTCATCCATGCGAACCATGCACGCGAGATCGATTCCGAAGTGGAGGCGAAGTTGCGCGCGTTGCGCACGGCGGGAGCCATCCTGCTCAATCAAAGCGTGCTGCTGCGCGGCGTCAACGACGACGCCCAAGCCTTGGCGGAACTTTCCGAACGGTTGCTCGACTCGGGCGTGCTTCCCTATTATCTCCACCAGCTGGATCGAGTGCGGGGCGCCCATGAGTTCGAAGTTCCGGAAGAGGAGGGGTTGGCGTTGATGGAGGAATTGCGCCTCCGCCTGCCGGGATACGGCCTGCCGCGCTATGTCCGCGAAATCGCGGGAGAAGCCTCGAAGCTGGAAGTGGCCGCTATACCCCTACCCGCCGAACCCCCGCTTTAACCAGCTTGTCCTGGAACCGCTGGTGCAACCAGCGGTTGATCTCATCGGCCGTGGTGAGGCGCAACACGGCGCGGGCGCATTGGCGGGCCTCGGCGTATGACACGCTGCGCACCAGGCGTTTCATCTCCAGCAGCATGCCGGGGCTCATGGAAAGCTCGTCCACGCCCATGCCGATGAACACCAGGGCCGAATAGGGATCGGCCGCCATCTCGCCGCATATCGAAACGGGAATACCCTGGGCCCTGGCCGTGTCCACCACCGACTGGATTTGCCGCAGCACCGCGGGGCTTTGGGGCTCGAAGAGATCGGCGACCCGCTCGTTGGCCCGGTCCACGGCCAAGGTGAACTGCACCAAGTCGTTGGTGCCGATGCTGAAGAAATCCACCTCGCGCGCCAATTCCTCGGCCAAGAGGACGGCGGAAGGGACTTCGATCATGCAGCCGATCTCCAGGTTCGGCGCGAAGGCCGTTCCCGAGGCGGATAATTCTTCGCGGACTTCCTCCACCATGCGCTTGGCATCGCGCAGCTCCTGCAAGTTGCTGATCATCGGAAACATGAGGCGGACGTTCCCCGACGCCCCGGCGCGCAGAATCGCGCGCAATTGGGCCTTGAAGATGTCCGGATTGCGCAGGCATACGCGGATGGAACGCCAGCCCATGTAGGGATTCCGTTCCCCGTCCATCTTCAGCGCCGGGACGAGCTTGTCGCCGCCGGCATCCAAGGTGCGGATGACAACGGGACGCGGGGCCAGGCGCTCCGCCAGGAATTTATAGGCCTGGTACTGCTCTTCCTCGGAGGGCAACCCCTCCCGCGTCAGGAAAAGGAATTCGGAGCGGTACAACCCCACCCCCCCTCCCCCGTATTCCAGCACGCTGTCGACCTCGGCGGGCAATTCGATGTTGGCCGCCAGGGATATGTATTTCCCGTCGCGGGTTATGGGATCGAGATCGCGCAGGGCGGCGAGTTCCCGGGTTTCGGCAAGTTGGGTGGCGCGCCGGGCTTCGTATTCCTTGATGTCGCGCAGCGAAGGGTTCAGGATCGCGATCCCGCCGTTTCCATCCACGATCACGGGTCGGCCCGGTTCCAGCCGGACTTTATTCCAGGCGACGCCGGACACGGCGGGGATTTCCAGGGAGCGCGCCAAAATGGCCACATGGGAGGTTTTGCCGCCGGCTTCGACGCACAGTCCCAAGGTGTTGCGGCGGTTGAATTGGGACAGTTCGGACGGGGTGAGATTGCGCGAGAGCACGATGACCGGGTCCGCGAGTTCCGGCGCGGCCTGCGGATTCTCGGACAGCATCAACGCGTCGATGACGCGCATGGCCACGTCGCGCAAATCCGGCATGCGCTCCTTGAGAAAGCCCCCGGCGGCGGTGTCGAATCGATCCGCCAATTCGTTCATCCGGCGATAATAGGCGTATTCCGCGCCGTAATGGTTTTCCTGGATGTCGCGAAAAACGCCGGCCAAAATCTCCTCGTCCCGCAGCAAGAGTATATGGCTGTCGAAAATGCGCGCTTCGTGCTCGCCCACGTCGTCGCTGATGCGGATCTTGATGCCCTGGATTTCCTTTTGGGCGCGATCCAACGCTTTTCGTAGACGGGCCGATTCCGCTTCCGTCTTGTCCGGCGGGATCAACCGCTTCACCACCTCGCGTCTCTCGGGATGGAAGAGATAGACGGGTCCGATGGCGATGCCGGGGGAAACGGCGATTCCGCGCAGCAGGACTCGGGGATGGGAAAGCGCGCCCATGCTCCCTTACTCGCGTCCGAAGCGATCGAGGAAAAGGCGCTCCACGGCTTCCAGGGCTTGAATTTCGTCTTCGCCCTCGGCTTCGACCCGCACAACGGCCCCGAATTCAGCCGCCAGCATCATGATATTCATGATACTCTTGGCGTTGGCCTGCATGCCGTCCTTCACGAAGATGATACGGCTCCGGAACCGGCAACAGGTTTCGACGATCAAGGCCGCGGGACGGGCATGGATGCCGTGCGCGTTCAGGACTTTAAGATCCTTGGTGACCATTCCCCTCCTCCCGCAGCTCGACGCGCAGGCGCGCGGAGGCTTCGCCACCCTCGGAGAGAGCGTAATCCCACACCGGCGCGATCACCGTGCCTTGATAGATGCGCTCGTACCCGCCTTCGCTTTGGCTCACCGTTTCCAGGGCGTCCCGCCACAGGGAAACCGCGCCCGGGGCCTCGAACCGGCAGCGCAGGCGCAGCCATTCGTCGGTGATTTCGATTTTGGTCACCCCGCGCATGTCGGCGCAGCCGGACAGTATGTCCCTGCGCGCCCCGCCTTCCCAGGCCACGTAGCGATCCGGGGCGTTGCCGGCAAGCAGACAAAAAAGAGTTTCGGCCACAAACCGGAAATTCGCTTCCCCCTTGCGGCAGCGGAAGCGCCAACCCAATTCGATGAAAGCGCCATCGAAGGGAATGGAATAGGTCTTGACGATTTCCAGCGATCCGCCGCCGGGAAATGCTGCCTCTCCTCGGAATAGGACTTCCGCTCCCGTATTCCCGGGAATCAAGGCGGCCTCGCTGAATATCGGTTCGGCTATCGGTTCAAAATCCTGTTTCTTGTAAGCGTCGAAAGTCGTGCCCGACGGCAGCAGCCATTCCGAAAAGGAATGGCGCAGGCGTCGATCGTAAACCAGAAAAGCCGACAGCCCCTCTTCCTTGGCGCGAATTTGGTTTTCGAGCTTAGTCCCAGACTGGGGGCCCGAGGTGATGAATTCGTGGTACGCCTCGCGGCGGCGCGTCAAAGTGTCGCAAAGGTTGACGCCGGTGCGCTTCAGCCAAAACTGATCCACCGCACCCTCGGCCGTGAAGGCCAGAAAGAACGGGACGGTGTTGAGCAGGTATTCCGCCCGCCCGTCGAAGTTCCAATCCGATTCCTCCCACACGAAGGGCGCCCCGCCCAACCGCACCGGGTCCAACTGTTGTTGAGCTTTGATCAACTGGCGATAGACGGCGAAGCGGAGATGAGGCAAATACAGGCCGCCGAAAACCCCGTGCCAATAAGCGCAATTGCATTGCGATTGCCAGAGATGATCCTGGGCCGCTTCCGCTGCCGCCGCGGGCAACGGCTCCCGATCGCTTTCCAGGGCGCGCGCCAGGCGGAGGCCCTGTTTGTGCATGCGGTTGCTCTCGGGGTATTTGGAAAGGAAGTTGCGCCAGAAGGTGCCGAGCAGGAAGCGTTCGGCCTCCCCGCCCCGGCCCGCGCCGTGCATCCATTGCTTGAGTCCGCGCAGGCGGGCGCCGTCGTCGGGATTCAGCGCCCACGCCATCATCTCCTGGTAGGACGCGGGGGGCAGATAGATCAGACCCAGGCTTTTCCCCGCCTCCAACCCACTGCGCAGGGGCAGCATCGCGAAGGATTCTGGTTCCACCTCGACGGCGCCGAAGAAGCGATCGAGCCATCCCTGGGTGTAAACGGTGTCGAAGGTATGCGGCCAATCGCCGAATTTTTCCCCGTCGTCCCCGAATACCACCTGCACCCGGGGCGCGACGTCAAGGCGGCGTAGGTTGGCGATTACTTCCTCCACGTTGCGGAACGGGATGGTGTCGCGCACGGCGTCGTGGATGGGAAAGAGCTTCAGGGAATGCCCTTGATCCTCGGTTTCGAAATAACCGTCGAGGTCGGCGTCGGTTTTCCCCACCATTTTGAAATGGCTGCCGTCCAGCACCACGTATTCGATGCCGCAGCGCGCGATGGGCGCCACCAACCCGGGCTCCCAAACCCGTTCGGCCAGCCACATACCGCGCGGCACGGCGCCGAACAGCTTTTCCACGCGGCGGTTGAGCTTGGCGATTTGCCCCTCCATGTCGCGGTCGGACAGCATGGGCAGGATAGGCTCGTAATACCCTCCGCCCAGCACTTCCACCTGCCCGGCATCGCAAAGATCGCGCACGTCGCGCAAATAATCGGGCCGGTGCTTTTCCAGCCAGTCGAGCAGGATGCCGGAGAAATGCAGGCTTAGGCGGATGCGCGGATGGGCCTTGAGCACGTCGAGGAAAGGCCGGTAGGCGCGATCATGGGCGCGCGCGAAGATGAAATCGAAATTCCCCACCGGCTGGTGGTTGTGGATGGCGAAGAGGAGGTGGATCACCTCACCCCCCCATCCCCCCTCTCCATCCCTAAACGGATGGAGAGGGGGGGGGAGGATGAAAGAGGGGCAGGCAATCGGTTCTTTCTGAATCTGAAATTTGCTTCATGCATGTTTTGAAATCTGTTTTTTCGCTTTTCCTCTCCCCCTCTCCATTCCTTTAAGAATGGAGAGGGGGTCGGGGGGTGAGGTTAAAACAAATCGATGTTCACGTCCAACCCTTTTTTATTCACGGCCCGGAACAGAGAATCGGCGCTTTTCAGGGCGGAGCGGAGATCGCGGTGCAAGGTGGTGTCGTTGAGCAGGGCGCCCACCGTACCCTCCTTGGAATTCGCCTTGGCCAGCACGTTCTCAAGCCCCTGGGCCACGCGTTCGCCGCGTTCGGCCAGCTTGGCGGCGCGTTCGGCCGCCTCGCCACCGTGCTGGAGCAAGGCCTCCACCTTGGGTTCCTGATTGCGGACAAAGACATCCACCTCGCGGCTCAGCCCCTGGAACGTCTTGGCGCCCTCCCGGATTTTCGGATCCACGTCCTTGGCCAGATTCGAAAGGCGCCGGGTCAAGTCTTCGGTGTTGGCCAAGAGCCCATTCACGCGCTCCGAAAATTCCGGGCGGCCCACGGTGCTGTCCAATACCACTCGCAAGGACTTCACCAAGGTTTCCGCCTGTACAAACACTTCGCCGGCCACGCCCATGGCCTCGGCGATGCCTGCGTCCAAACGACCTTCCAACGTACCGCCCGGGGGAAGCATCTCGGAAGACGACCCCAGGCGAATGCCGATCTGGCGCTCACCCATGAGCCCGATATTCTGAATGCGAATCTCCGAATTCTTCGGCAGGCGCACGCCCCGCCGCAAGTCGAAGGCCACCTTGACCGCATCGCCGTCCAGCTCGATCGTGTTGACCTTCCCCATCTTGACCCCGTTCACCTTCACCGGGTCGCCTTCCTGCAAGGTCGAAACCTGTTCAAAACGGGCGAAATAGGAATCCGTCCGGCTGCCGGGACGGACCTCTTTGAGAAAATAAACACCGTAGACCAACAGCAGGATCGACGCTAATACGAAGGCGCCGACGGCGATGTTCTGCGCGCGGGGGTTCATATAAATCGCATATTCCTTAAGGGATTATGCCAAATATAGATCCCGGTTTGGAAGGCCTTGCACGCGTAGGGGCAACCCGCGGGTTGCCCCTACGCGTGGGCGAACGGCCTCTACTCGTGCACCTCGGTGGAAAGCCGCCCCGGATTCTGCTGCCGGGTCTTATCCTTCATGGTTTCAATGAGTTTTTCGTTGAAGAGCTTGGCGGCGTCGACGCCGTTCATCTTGAGCAACATGTTCATGGCGATGACCTCGGAGATCACCGTGATGTTCTTGCCCGGGGAAATGGGGATGACCACCTTGGAAACGGGCGCGCCGATCACTTCGGTGGCCAGGGGATCGAGGCCGGTGCGATCGTAATGCTCGCCTTCTCGCCAGCGCTGCAATTCCACCACCACCTCCACCTTCTTGGTGTTGCGGATGGCCCGGATGCCGAACAATTTCCCCACGTCCACCACCCCGATGCCGCGGATCTCCATATGATGGCCGAGGATCTTGTTTCCCTTGCCGATGATGGAACGGCCCTTGCGGATAAGATGCACCACGTCGTCGGCGACGAGGCGATGCCCGCGCTCCACCAGATCGAGCACGCATTCGCTCTTCCCTACTCCGCTTTCCCCGATGTAAAGCATGCCCACCCCGTACACGTCGACGAGGGAGGCGTGTACCGAGCAATAGGGGGCGAACCAATC
>JBGPFT010000040.1:0-10502 GCA_041483475.1 Fibrobacteria bacterium
GGAATCACGGGGGCGCGCCATCCCACGAGTTTCAGGATTTCATTGCACCAGGCGCCAGCCGTGATCAATACCTGCTTGGCCCGCAACTTCCGGCCTGCCCCTTCCAAAATGTTATCGCTTCCGGTGGAGAAGGACGTGATCCTGAAATTTGGGAACAGATTTGCTCCGTGCCGCCACAACGCGATTTCCAGGGCTGCCAGCAATTCGCGGTTGTTCACGTAGGCTTCGCCGGGGAAATGAAACGCGCGCACCGGTCCTTTGCATGCATAGGGTTCTAGAAAAGCGGGCCATTCGTCCTGAACTGAAAATCCCGTTGCTTTTTCCCGCGCCAATTGGCTTTCACGGGCTTTCAGGGAGCGGACGGAAGCCGGATTATCGAGCGGGAATATCTGGTAATCGCCGCCGCGCACGTAAGCCACCGGATTTCCGGATTCGGACTCCACGCGATTCAGCCATTCCGGATAAGCGGCCAAGGAGCGGAGATACAGATCCCGAAAAGGGGAATTGGCCACTACGCCGGCCCGGCTCACCAGGATTCCCGCCGCGGCCCAAGACGCTTTTTGGCCTAACGGATTCGGATCGATCACCGCTACTTTTCGACCCCGGCAGGCTTCCTCGAAGGCGCAAGCCAGGCCCATGATGCCCCCGCCGAGGATGACCAGGTCGTAGGAAACTTCGGAGGAACTCCCCCTCTCCATGCCTTTAAGCATGGAGAGGGGGTCGGGGGGTGAGGCTGGCCAAGTCCGCGAAGAAATGGATTTGAGAGCGTACGGCCTTGTCCAAATCCCCGAGATGGAGCGATTCGTTCTCGGAATGGGCGTTGGTGTACGGATCCTCGATGCCCACCAGCATGGCGGGGATCTCCCCCAGGATTTCGGTGAAGTGATCCACGAAGGGAATGGTGCCGCCGCAGCCGATGTAAACCGCGTCTTTTCCGTACCCCTTGGCCAGGCTCCGTTTCGCGATCTCGAATACCGGATGATCCGGACGCGTCATCCAGGGTTTGGCCCCCTGTTCCGGTTTGACATCCACCCGAAGCCCCCAGGGGCAAGTCCGTCGGATATGTTCGGTCAACAAACGCGCGCATCGCTCCGGATCCATGCCGGGGGCCAGGCGCAAGCCGATGCGGGCCCAGGCCGAGTCCATCAGGACGTTGCCCGAGGCCCCCTGTGCTCCCGCGCGCATGGCGTTGACGGAGATCGCGGGCTCGCGCCACAGTTTGGAAAGCAGCCCGGCGTCGCGAGCGAACAGTTCCACGCCGTCCAGCATGCCCGATTGTTTTCGGAACACCGCGTCCGTCATGCGCAATGCGTCGAGGTCGGCCCGTTCCGCGTCGGTGGGCGGCATGACGGCGTCGAGCAAACCGGGAATGGCCACGCGGCCTTTTTCATCGGTTAAGGTGGCGATGATTTTGGCCAGGCCCTGCACGGGATCGGGAATGGGGCCGCCCCACATGCCGGAATGCAGCGGGGATTTCAATCCGGAAACGGTAACCTCCAGGGTCACCAGTCCCCGCAAGCTGGTGGTCAGGCTGGGAAATCCGGTGTCGTAATTCGCGCAGTCGGTAAGCACGAGGAAATCGCAGCGCAGTTTTTCCCGGTAGCGCTCCAAATAGGTCCGCAGATTCGGACTGCCGATTTCCTCTTCGCCTTCCACGATCACCTTGACGTTGACGGGCAGCCTTCCGGGGCCTTTCAACCATGCCGCGACGGAGGCTGCATGCACGGCGATGCCTGCCTTGTCGTCCGCGATGCCGCGGGCGTAAACCCGTCCTTCGCGTTCCTTCGGTTCAAAGGGTGGGGAATGCCACAATTCCGTCCGCAAAGGTGGCTGTACATCGTGGTGGGCGTAAAGCAGAACCGTGGGGGCATTCGCCGCTTCCAGCCATTCCCCGTACACGCAAGGATAAGCGCCGGGAAGTTCGAACAGCTCCACGCCGTGAAGTCCGGCATCCCGCAGCCAGCGGGCTGCGGCCTCGGCGGAGCGTCGCACTTCCTCCGCCGGATATCCGGCGAAGCTCACGCTGGGAATGCGCGCCAGCGCCTTGAGCGCGCCCAGGTGCGCGCCCCGATGTTTCTCGTAATGCCCCAACGCCTGGGCGCGCGGGGTCAAACCGCGTTCCGCCATTCCTCCCGAACTTTCTCCACCAGCGGCCGCATGGTTCCCTCGCCCATGTCGAAGTCCAGGCCCGCGGCCCCGAACAGACGCTTGAGCCCCAAGGTCCCGCCTTGCGACAGCGCGTGCTTGTAGCGGCGCAGGGTCTCCACCGGTTTTTCCAAGGAATGATCCCAGATCTGCAAGGCCCCGAGCTGGGCGATGCCGTACTCGATGTAATAGAACGGCAATTCAAAAAGATGGAGTTGGCGATGCCAGCTGTGTCCGCGGAATTCCTCAAGCCCGCCCCAATCCACGTTGGTTCCGAATCGCTCATCCAATTCCAACCATTTTTCCCGGCGCTGATCTTTCGTATGCGACGTGGAATAAATCCAATGCTGAAAGGCGTCGATGGTGGCCACCCAGGGGAGGAGGCGGAACACTTCCTCGTCCTCGGCGCGGACGGCGCGCTTCCTTTCTTCCGGGGCATAGAATTCTTCCAGGAACCTGGCCCCCAGGCGTTCCATGGACATCGAAGCCACTTCGCAAAATTCCATCGGGGCATGGCGGTTGAAAGGAAGCGGTTGGCTTCGGGCCAGGAGATAATGGAAGGCGTGTCCGCTTTCATGCAACAAGGTGAATACGTCCTCGTTGAGACCCACGGCGTTCATGAAGATGAAGGGCAGCCGCGCCTCGAACAGGCTGCTTTGATAGCCGCCGGGGGCCTTGCCCAGACGATTTTCCAAATCCATCAATCCGTTTTCGCGCATCAGGTTGAATTGGGATGCCAATTCGGGATCGAGACGCGCGAAGATGATTCCCACCTTGTCTATGAGATCCCCGGATTTTTGGAAAGGCTTCAGCGGCGGCCTTCCCATCGGATCGCAATTGAGATCCCAGGGGCGCAGGCGATCCAATTTCAAGGCCTGGCGCCGGGCTTCCAGGGCTTGGCGGTATACGGGCACCACGGTTTTTTTCACCGCGGCGTGAAAGCGAAAACAATCGGCGGGGGAATAATCCGTGCGCAAATTGCTTTTGAAGGCATAGGCGATGAAATCCGGAAGATTGAGATTGGAGGCGACGCGCCGCCGTAATTCCAACATTTCGTCGTACAAGGTATCGAGGCGATCGCGTTCCCGTAGCCGCCGTTCGGCGGTTTTCCGCCAAGCCCGCTCCCGCAAGTCCCGATCGGGTTCTTGCAGCAACGGGGCCATTTGGCCCAAGGTGCGGGTTTCGCCTTCCCATTCCACCGTCATCTCGCTTTGGATTTTCTGATAACTTTGCGAAAGTTTGGCTAACTCAGTGAAAATGGGGATGTTGTCCTCACGGAACAATTCGATGCCGGTGCGCACGGCGTTCAGCCATTGGCCGTGATCCACCGGCAGCTTCGCGGTATCGGGATGCGCGATCAATTTCCGGTTCAGCGCGTCGGCGGCCGGAGCGAGCTTCGGCTCCACCTGTTCGACGAAGCGGAGATAGGCCGTTTCCCGCTCCGGATCCCGGGTGTCGCAGGTCATCTCGATGTACAGCCGGGCCGATTCCTCCTGCGTCGCGTCGGACAGCTCGCTCCAATCACGAATCCATTTCCCCAAGGCCTCGGCGTCGGGCAGATCACGCTGTTGCAATTCCTCCCAAAACGCGCGCTGGGATTCCCAGTCCGACAGGGCGGCCTCTTGGGGGAGGTAATGCCGGGGATACTTGGCCGCATGCTCGCGCGCCTTTTGTTTCCAGGGGATCGGGGCGGGGGAGGCGGCGATCATGATCGGCCGCACAATGTAGGAACTGCCGGATCAGTCCAGGCGCCGTAGTTCCACGCGGCGGTTCTGGGATCGGCCTTTAGCCGTATGATTGTTGTCCACCGGTCTTTCCTGTCCGTATCCCATCGCCTGCAGGCGGTTTTCGGGCACGCCTTTAACGACCAGATAGGCAACCACCGCTTCGGCCCGTCGCTGGGACAGTTTTTTGTTCTTCGGGGCGGAACCGATGTTGTCCGTATGGCCTTGGATTTCCAGGCGGACATTCGGGGCCCGCAGGAGCTGGGAAGCCAGCGAATCCAGGATCGGGATGGACTCCGGCGTCAACTCGGAGGATCCGCTGCGGAACAGGACTCCGGTCAGGACCACTTCCTCCCCTTTTTGGATCACCTCGTCAGGGCATCCGTCCTCGTCCTGAAAGCCGTTTTTAGTTTCCGGCTCGGAAGGGCATTTGTCGAGGCTATCGGGAATACCATCCGCGTCGTTGTCGGGGTCGGGGCAACCGTCTTCGTCCTCGAAGCCGTCCTTGTCTTCCGCTTGCATGGGGCATTTGTCCAGGTAATCCGGAAACCCGTCAGCGTCATTATCGGGATCGGGGCAACCGTCCTCGTCCTGGAAACCGTCCATATCCTCGGCCTTGTCGGGACATTGGTCCGATACGTCCGGAATGCCGTCCGCGTCGTTGTCGGGGTCGGGGCAACCGTCCTCATCCTCAAAACCGTCCTTATCCTCGGCCTCATTCGGACAGCGATCGGCTTTGCCCAGGATGCCGTCCTTGTCCGGATCCGGGTCGGCGGCTTTTCGGCTCCAGCTCAGTCCCACCGTTACGGAAACCGGGGCGGATCCTCTGAGGCGGGAGGTTTCCAAGGTGCCGCCGTTTTCGTCGCGCCGTTCCACGGGCGTGGATCCGCCGCGCAGGATTCCGAAGGTCGCGCCGGCTTGGAATTGCAGCCCCACCGGGGTATTCACGACTCCGGCGAATGCCAGCGTCGTCGGTTCCGTGCGGAATTCCGCCGCGGTGCCGGCCTGGTTGAACCGGGTCTCATGGTAAAATTCTCCGTACAGTCCGAAATACCGGTGGAAGGGAACTTCCAGCGCCGTGGATCCGGATAGGATGTCGTCGTAGTCCCTATCGGCTCCGAATTGAAAACCGGTTTTTCGGATCCCGCCGTTCACATGCCAAATCACGGGCCAGGGGGAGGGCAACTTGGAAAAATCGGCCGTGAACGCCGCCGTGAAATGGGTAACGAAGGTTTCGGTTCCGAAAAATCGCGACCCGTCATCCGTGGCCGAACGGCGCAAAGGGATGAATTCCATTTCCCGGGGCACGATGCCGTCTCCCGCCTGGGAAAAGGACGGGGTCGAGGCTCCGAGCATTAGCGCCAACCCCCACGGATTTTGATTCGATGCCGGGGGAACGCGAAGCTTGAGAAGAAACTTCGGGCTTCCCGGGTGATAGGCCTTCATGAGTTTCCCCAGGTCATACCCTCTTGCTTTGTTCCAGGAATTGTTGATTTCCTCGTAATAAACGGGCAAGCCGACGGCGGCATCCAAATATTCCGCGATTCCGTAAGCCGCATTGAGGCGGGAATCGGCGATCAGGAAATACGGGGTCCATTCGGACGCGCCGCCCCGGGTGATTTGTCCGTTCGCGAGCAGGCGTTCGTCGTCCGTGAACCGGGTATGGACGGAAAGCTGGAGACGGCCCCGGCCCAGGGTTTGGGCGGATTGCGTTTTCTGCACCCCGTTCCATCCGTCCTGATCGAACGTCGGATTCGCCTCGGCCCAAAGGCAGACGGCCAGCCAGGGGAGGATCATGGTTTTCAAAAGCCGATTTCCGGTCATAAAGAAGCGTGACGATATAGCTTTTATTACCGCTTCGTGCCATGGTAATGGACGGCTATCGAACGATGCTTATCGGTTGGGCGAGACGCTTGTTCGCCGTTTGAACTTCGAACAAATACAGCCCGGGCGCCAAGTTGCCGATGGGCATGGAAATTCTGCCTACGCGGTCCAGCGCTTGGACTTCGACAAGTTTATTGCCGGACACGGTTTTAATCGTCGCGTGGATTCCTTTTCCTCGAAGCGAAATCGGCAAGGTGGCGACCAGATAGTTGAGGGTGAGGTGGAGGGAAAGGTGATTTTGTACCGGCAATCTGGACTTTATGGCGGCAAGATCTTCCGGTGAGGTGAGGATAGCGCCGCCATTCCCTACGGCAACCAATTGCGTTCCTGTCCAGATACGGTGTGCGGCATTCCCTCGCCTTCCATAATTGGAATTAATTGGATGCGTAAATGGCATTTCCTTTGTAATTTTTGAGCATGTCAGCTAATCTGAATTTCGTGGCATCCGAAGCCATGCAACTGCCCGAAGATCAGAGACTGGCTTTGGCGGCAAGGATTTTATCCAGCGTTGAGCCCGCCGCCGATGCGGAGACCGACGCGGCATGGGACATGGTGGTCCGGGAGCGAATCCGCCGTTATGACGCCGGCATCACTAAATCTATTCCGGCCATCAAAGTGTTCGAAGAATTGGACAAGCGCTTCGGTAAATGAATCTTGATTTTTTACCTGAAGCGCGCCTCGATTTTCTGGAGGCGGTTGAATACTACGAATCCCAAAAAATCGGTTTAGGTGCGCGGTTCCGGAACGAAATCTCGATGGTCCTGAACCATATTGTTTCGGCCCCAACCCTTTGGCGAGAGCGATCAGGTGGTTATCGTAATGCAAATTGTCCTGTCTTCCCCTATGGCATTGCGTATTTCATTCGAGGTGATGCTCTCGTCATAGCCGCAATCGCCCATGGCCACCGCAAGCCCGAATTCTGGAAACATCGAATCCTTTCCTCATGACCCTCGAAGAAGAAATTCTGCGCCGCCGCACCTTCGCTATCGTCAGCCATCCCGACGCGGGCAAGACCACCATCACCGAGAAATTCCTCTGGTACGGAGGCGCGATCCGCGAGGCGGGGCATGTGCGCGCCAAGGCGGGGAAGAAATTCACCACTTCGGACTGGATGAAAATCGAGCAGCAGCGCGGCATTTCGGTTTCGTCCTCGGTGCTTTCCTTCCCCTACGGCGGTTGCCAAATCAACCTGGTGGACACTCCGGGCCACCAGGATTTCTGCGAGGACACCTACCGCGCCCTCACTGCGGTGGACTCGGCTTTGGTGCTGATCGATTCGGCCAAGGGCGTAGAGCCCCAAACCATCAAACTCATGGAAGTGTGCCGCTTGCGCAAAACTCCCATCACCGTGTTCATGAATAAGATGGACCGCGACAGCCTGGATCCGCTGGCCCTTATGGACGAAGTGGAAAAAATTCTAGGCGTGCGTTGCGCTCCGCGCACCATGCCCATCGGCAACGGCAAGGCGTTTCAGGGGGTCTACTCCTTCATCGACGACTCCGTGCATCTGTTCCAACCCGGTGCGGCTGCGAGCGAGATTCGCAAGGTGGAGGGAATGCGCGATCCGAAGCTGGATGAATGGTTCGACGCGAAATACCTCACGGAGTTCCGGGATCAGGCCGAGTTGGCTTCGGGGGCCACGGAGCCCTTTGACCGAGCCAGGTATTTGCAAGGCGAACAGGCGCCCGTGTATTTCGGATCGGCCCTCAACAATTTCGGCGTCAAGCATCTCCTCGACAGCTTCGTGGCTGTGGCTCCGCCTCCGGGCTCCCGCCAAGCCAAGGAAAGGGAAGTGGCGGCCGTGGAGCCGGGCTTCACCGGATTCGTTTTCAAAATCCAGGCCAACACCGATCCCAAGCATCGCGATCGCATCGCCTTCTTGCGTATTTGCTCCGGAAAATTCACGCGCGGCGACAAAGTTTTGCATTGCCGGACGGGGCGACAGGTGCGGTTGGCCGCACCCACTTCGCTGATGGCCAATGATCGCACCGTGGTGGAAGATGCCTATGCCGGGGACATCATCGGCATCCACGATCCAGGACTGTACGGCATCAGCGACACGCTGTCCGCTTCGGAAAATCTCGCCTTCGAAGGCATCCCAGATTTCGCCCCCGAACATTTTTGCAGGGTTTATCTGGAAGATCCGCTTCGGAGCAAGCAATTGCAACAGGGGCTGCGCCAATTGTCAGAGGAAGGGGCCACCCAGCTGTTCTTTCCCATGAGCGGGCCCATCTCGGTCCTGGGCGTGGTGGGCGTGTTGCAATTCGACGTACTCAAGTTCCGGCTCGAGGAGGAATACGGCGCCCAATGCCGCTTTGAACCCGCCAATATTTTCCAGGCCCGCTGGGTCAAGGGTGATGGGGATGAACTGACCGCGTTCAAGGCGGAGCACGGTTTTGACCTGGCGCAGGATAAAAAGGGCAATCTGGTATATTTATGCCCTAATGAATTTCGGCTGCAGACGGTGGAGAAGAATTACCCGAAGCTGAGATTGGATAAATTTCACGTGGAATAAGGAGATAGGGCCATTTTGATTTATCGTTTAGGCGTGTAAATCGATAGTAAACCAATAGATACGCGTGTTTAGAAGAGTCGCAGCCTGATGGCTGGGCTATGGAAAATCAGGAAGAATTAAGCCATTCTGACACGATTTTACAAGAATAAAGGGGGTTTTTGCCCCCCGGCTTCTTAGAATAAGATCACATTTCGGACATAACATGTACCGTAATAACATGTACCGTACGCATCATCGTTTTCATGTTCCCGTGATGGGCACGGGATTCACTATCGACACCGCTTTGCGGGTGGCCCGTTTCGGCATCGCTTCGGTAATCTCGATAGTGGACGACATGCTTATCGAGCGCGTCCGCAAGCATTATTGCCGTGAAAGTGGATTGTCTTTCGAACCCATTCCACACAGCCATCCGGACGCCAGGGCCGCGCGCATCACGGCCTATCTCAATCTGGTGCAGGATCTGGTCGATGCCCAAATCGAGGAGTTGCGGCGCATGCATTTCGCGCCCGGAAACGACAAGAGCAAATATTTCGAACTTCTGCCCGCTTCCTCCCCGGTGCGCGCTTTATACGGTCGTTGGTTATCGTCCGCCCCGGCCGGAAAACCGGCGCTTGAATCCGAACTCAACGCCGCCATTCTGCCGGGATCCGTCGACGCCAACATCATGACCAAGCTCGACCGGATTCCCTATGGCCGCGATGGAAAGCCGCGCCCGGTGGAATTCAGCGATGCCAAGGCGGCCTTGCGCGGCTTCGCCAATTCCAAGGTGCGCGGCAACATGGTTTTCAGCGCCGGCATCAACCCGACTTTGTACGGAACCTTGGAGCAATTTCCGGATTTTTACCGACAGGAGGATGGAACGCTCAAAAAAGGCGTGATCCTCAAGGTGTCGGATTACCGCTCCTGCATGGTGCAGGGGCGCTTCCTGGCCAAGAAGGGGATCGAGATACGGGAATTCCGCATCGAATCGGCCTTGAATTGCGGGGGCCACGCCTTCGCCTCCGACGGCTATTTGATGGGGCCCATCCTGCAGGAGTTCAAGGACAACCGGGACAAATTCCCCGGCATGTTTGAACCCTTGATCGAGGCGTATTACCAGAAGCGGGAACGGAAATATCCGGAGTCTTGCAAAAATCGGCGCATGGACGTTACGGCCCAGGGGGGCCTTGGAACCCACGACGAAATGCGTCGACTGTTCGAGATTTATGGCATCGACGCCGCGGGTTGGGCCAGCCCCTTCCTGCTCGTGCCCGAGGTCACGGCGCTGGACGACATCACCCGCAAGCAATTGGCGGACGCGGGCGAGGAAGATCTCTATCAAAGCGACGCCTCGCCGCTGGGCATCATCTTCAACAACCTGCGCGGATCCACTTCGGATCAATGGACGCGGAAGCAAATCGACGAGGGCAAGCCCGGATCGCCCTGTCCCAAGGGGTATTTGGTATCCAACACCGAATTCACGCCGCAGCCCATTTGCACGGCATCGAAACAGTATCAGAAGCTCAAATTGAAGGCCTTGGGATACGATGCGCCCCCGCCCGTGGATCACCCCGATCCGGCGGTGCAGAAGGTGTACGCGAAGCAGTGTATTTGCGATCAGTTGGGGAACGGAGCCTTGATCCAACAGGGCGAAATCGCCGCCTATCAGCCCGTATCCGTTTGCCCGGGCCCCAATATCGCGTATTTCGACCGTTTGTACACGCTGAGGGAGATGGTGGATCACATTTACGGCCGCGGCCCGTCCTTGGTGCCGGAGAGCCGTCCGCATATGTTCGCCAAGGACATGCTCCTGTACGTGGATTATTTCGAGAAGCTCGTGCACCGCCATTTGGCTTCGGGCGATCCCCGCTCCGGGTACTTGAGGGAGTTCAAGGATAACCTGGAGGCCGGCATGCGTTATTACGAGCCTTTGCTGATCGAGGGCGGACTTCCGGGAGAGAACATCGCATCGCTGGTGGGGGAAATCCGGACGCAAGCACTCCGGGTCGCTGAACTGTGGCTGGAAGTCATGGCGAAATTCGGGGAGGATGCGACCCATGCTTCCGATGCCCGCGTCGTTTCCGCGGCGGTTTGAAAACAGGTTTCCCGGGCCGTGAAAAACATCGAAACACAACTGGCTTTTTATCGAAGCTACCATCGCACCTTTGGGTGCCGGGCCACCCACTTCATCGGGGTTCCCTTGGTGACCTTCTCCATTCTCGTTCCCATGGGGTGGTTGGGCATCCCGGTTTCCA
>JBGPFT010000041.1:0-10457 GCA_041483475.1 Fibrobacteria bacterium
GTGGGCAGTCAACTCGTGGCGGTGGGGGGTGTCGGCACGATTCTCACATCCCCGGACGGCATTACCTGGACCCCCAGAAGCTCGGGAACGACGAACGACCTGTTCTCCGTGATGTGGAAGGGCAACCAACTCGTGGCCGTGGGGAATCTGGGCACCATCCTGACCTCACCCTAGGATTCACGCAAGCGGCGATGGAATTCCCCGCTTCCAGCCGAACCGAACTATTCCTTATCCATTGAGAGCACGGCCAGGAAGGCTTCCTGAGGGATTTCGACGCGCCCCACGGCCTTCATGCGCTTCTTGCCTTCCTTCTGCTTTTCCAAAAGTTTTCGCTTGCGGGTGATGTCGCCGCCGTAGCATTTGGCGGTGACGTTCTTGCGAAAGGCCTTGACCGTGGTGCGGGCGATGACCCGGCCGCCGATGGCGGCCTGGATGGCGACCTCGAACATCTGTTGGGGGATCAGATCCTTCAGCCGCGTGCACAGAGCGCTGCCCCAGGCATAGGCCTTGTCGCGGTGGATGATCACCGAAAAGGCGTCGACGGGATCGCCGTTGAGCAGGATGTCGAGCTTTACCAGGTTGCCTTCGCGGTAACCGATGGGTTCGTAGTCCAAGGAGGCGTACCCCTTGCTCACCGACTTCAGCTTGTCGAAGAAGTCGAACATGATCTCGCCCAAGGGCAATTCGTAGGTCAAGTCCACCTTGTCGGGCGTCAGGTATTCCATGTGGGTGTAAACGCCGCGCTTTTCCTCGGCCAGCTTCATCACGCCGCCCACGTAATCCTTGGGCACGATGATTTGCGACTTGACGAATGGCTCCTCCAAGCGATCGGTGCGTCCCACGTCCGGCAATTTGCTGGGGTTCTCGATCACCACGGAGTCGCCGTTGGTGAGATACACGTGGTACTCGACGTTGGGCACGGTGGAGATCACGTTCATGTCGAATTCGCGATCGAGCCGCTCGCGCACCACCTCCATGTGCAGAAGGCCGAGAAAACCGACGCGGTAACCGAAGCCGAGCGCCAGGGAGGTTTCCGGCTGCCAGGACAGAGCGGAATCGTTGAGCGCCAATTTCTCCAAGGCGTCGCGGAGATTCTCGAAGTCCTCGGGGTCCACGGGATAAATCCCCGCGAACACCATGGGCTTGATCTCCTTGTACCCTTGCAGCGGTCCTTCGGGCAGGCGGCGGCGATCGACGATGGTGTCGCCTATTTTCGTGTCCTTCACGTTCTTGACGTTGGCGATGACATAGCCCACTTCCCCGGCCGCCAAGGCCTCGGCGGGGACGCGATCCATGGTGAGGGTGCCGAGTTCGGTGATTTCGTATTCCTTGTCCGTGGCCCAGAGTTTGATCGGGGCCTTGTGCTCCAACACGCCGTCGAAAACGCGCACGAAGGCGATGGCTCCGCGGTAGGAGTCGAACTTGGAGTCGAAAATGAGGGCCCGGGCCGGGGCCTCGCGATCGGCTTTCGGCGGGGGAATATCCTCGATGATCCGATCGAGCAATGCGCGGACGCCTATCCCCTCTTTGGCGGAAACGCGCAGGATGCGGTTCGGGTCATACCCCAAAAGTTCGCCCAAAGTCTCCGCGATGTCGTCGGGATGCGCGGAAGGGAGATCGATTTTGTTCAGGATGGGGACCAAGGCGAGGTTGTTGCCAAGGGCGAGATACAGATTGCTCAAGGTCTGGGCCTCGATTCCCTGGGTGGCGTCCACCACCAATACCGCGCCCTCGCAAGCCGCGAGGCTGCGGGAAACCTCGTAGGTGAAGTCCACGTGCCCCGGTGTGTCGATCAGGTTGAGAAAATACTCCTCCCCCCGGTAAGGATAGCGCATGCGGATGGCATGCGACTTGATGGTGATGCCCCGCTCGCGCTCCAAATCCATGTCGTCGAGTACCTGGTCCTGCATTTGCAGCTTGGACACGGTTCCGGTGATCTCCAGCATGCGATCGGCCAAGGTCGACTTGCCGTGGTCGATATGGGCGATGATGCAGAAGTTGCGGAGGCGCTGGGGATCCGGACGCATAAAGGGGCGTGAAAATTATGTAATCTTTTCTAGCTTAATGCCTCCAATTTTCCGGCGTACAATGCAGCTTTCCGCAAGGAGAACCCCATGAACGGATCATCCGTCGCAAAAGTTTTGTCCGTCGCCTTATTGTCCCTGCCCCTCTTGGCGGCCGGACAAGCCCGGATGCGCACCTTCAACCGCGATTATTCCCAAACCCAGAAAATTTCCGCCGAAATCACCACGGCGGAAGGGGTGATGAAATTCGAGTTGTTCTTCAAGGAAGCCCCGGGCACGGTGGCCAATTTCATGCACCTGGTCGACACGGGGTTTTACAAGGGGACTACTTTCCACCGCGTCATCCAGGGATTCATGACCCAGGGCGGCGATCCCAACGGCGACGGCACGGGAGGCCCCGGCTATTCCATCCGCGACGAAATCTCCCCGGACTTGAAACACGAGGCGGGCACGCTTTCCATGGCCAACGCTGGCCCCGGCACCGCCGGCTCCCAGTTCTTCATTTGCCACATGCCCCAGCCCAACCTCAACGGCCGCCACGCCATTTTCGGCAAGCTGGTTTCCGGATTCGACGTATTGACGCGGATCGAAAAAGGCGACCCCATCCTGGACGCGAAAATCACCGAAGTGAAAAAGCCTTAGCGCCTACAGGGAAGGAGTGGATCATCCCTCATGGGCGGTTCCAAAAAAAAGAAAAGATCGAAAAAGCCCAAGGCCAAGGCGAAAAAGTTCACGCCCAAAGCCGCGTTGAAGCGTAAGTCGACGCCGAAAAAGAAAGCGGTGACCAAGAAAGTCCCAAAGAAAAAAAGGTTGACAGTCAAAAAGGCGGCGGCTCCCAAGAAAAAAGCCACGGCACCCAAGCCGGCCAAGGCGACCAAGGCTCTCATCCCACCGGTCAAAAAATCCCTTCCGATGAAACCCATCGCCAAGGCTCCGCCCAAGACCGAACCTAAAAAACCCGATCCGAAGGCCAAAATCCCGGCCAAGCCTCTTTCCAAACCCGAGGCGAAAAAAGCCGATCCGAAATCCAAGACCGTTCCCAAACCGGAAGCCAAGGCTCCCGAAACCATCGTTCCCGATCCTTCCGTGAAGCGGCCTCCTCGGCCATTCTTCATGGAGGTCAAGCCGGGTTCCGAACGCGTGATCAAGCGCGGCGACAAGTCGCTGGCCACGCCGGCCCCGCTCGACATCCAGGCGAGGCGCAAGGGAACCACGGCGGAAGAGACTCCCGAGGAATTGGTGGAGCGCATCGAGCGCGAGTTGGAGCACCAGTTTTTCGCCAAACGCAATTCGAAGCGGGCCCAGCTTTGCACCAAATGCGGCCTTAATCCGGTCACAGCGCGTTTCACCATCGATCGCGAACTCGGCTATTGCGACGGCTGCGCGGAAATCCTCCGCCTGGGCGAGACCAAGGAGGCGCGCCGCATGGAGTTCAACACGGCGGTGGCGAAAACCGGAGGGGAAGCCAAGCCGGCAGCCGAAGGCGAGGCGGAGGAAGAGGAAAGCGGTACGCCGGCCGTCCCGGATCCCGAGTGACCCCAGCCGCATCCTTCGCGCGCTTCCTCCCCCTTTCCGTTCTTTTTGTCCTAGCCGGGACGCTCCCCGGATTGGCCTTCGACTCCGAAACCGTCGTCCTCGACAGTCTCCCGCTGATCGTGGATTCCGTTTTTCCGGCCCAGGGTTTGGTCCGGCGGCAAGCGCGCTTTTGGGAGGAGATTTACCTGCGCACGGGCGGAGACGAAGGCTGGCTGCACGATCCCCTGTATCCCGAGCTCGCGTTTCGGAAAGTTCCCGCTCCGCAATCCGGGGGGCAACGCGCCGTGAACGCGGCGACGCGTTCGCTTCAGGCCGAGCTTCGGGCGGCGGCGGGGAGCGACAGTTCCGCGTGGACTCCCGAACAGCGGCGCCTGCGATCCCTCATCCCGCCGGACTGGGACAGCACGGCGGTGGAATTGTGCGCGCAACGGGTGCGGTTCCAGCGGGGCATGCGCGATCATTTTCTCCAGGGACTGGAGCGATCCTATCGTTATCTTCCCGCCATTGAATCCGTGTTCGCCGCGGCGGGAGTCCCCGCGCGGCTGCGCTACCTGCCGCATGTCGAATCCTCCTTCCACCCGCATGCCTATTCCAAGGTGGGCGCGGCCGGCATGTGGCAATTCATGAAAGCCACCGGGCGCAAATTCATGAAGGTCGGCTATTACGTGGACGAGCGCCGCGATCCCCTGCTTTCCACCGCTGCGGCGGCCAAAATGCTGATGCGCTGCCATGAAATCCTGGGGAACTGGCCGCTGGCGGTGATGGCCTACAACCACGGCCCCGACGGCGTGGCCAAGGCCGTGGCCGTTACCGGATCCGCCGACATCGAAAAAGTTTTGCAAAGCTATTACTCCAACACCTTCGGCTTCGCTTCGCGCAATTTCTACGCGGAATTCCTGGCGGCTTCCACATTGGCCGTGCTGGCGGACAGCCTTTTCCCCCATCTCGACAAATGGGAACCGCTGCGATTTCGGACCTTGCCGTTGGCCAGAGCCGCGTCGGCCCGATCCGTGGCCGAATGGTCCGGCCTCACCTTGGCCGAACTGGAGGAATACAATCTCGCCTTGCGCCCCGCCGTGTTCCGCGGACAAGCGTCGCTGCCCAAGGGTTATCCGTTGCGTCTGCCCCTGGCCACGGACACGACTTTGCTGTCGACGCGATTGGCCAGCGCCCCGGTCGACAAGACGGAAACCAAGGTGGCGATGGCGCCGCCGAAGCCCGCCGTTCCCGAACCCACCGTTCCCACCAAACGCGGAACAGCGATCCGGGCTGCGGCGCCTTCCGCACCGGCCCACGAAGTGGTGGATTCGAGTTTCGCCTTGCAGCTTTCGGATTGGGAATCGGTGGCGCATCCTTGGGATCGCTTCCGCCCCGAGGTTTACAACTTGGAGCATCGCTATGAAAACGGCGTCCTCACCGTGAAGGTGGGGCCCGAGGAAACCATGTCCCATTTCTCCGATTGGAGCGGCAAACGCGCGGATGAAATCCGCGGCGAGAATACGGGGCTCCGCGGCCGATCCGGTTTTCGCATGGGCCGGGCGGTGAACTTGCGCCTGGATTCGTCGGCCGCCGCAGCCTTCCTCAGGCGGCGCGAGGAATATTTCCGCGGGATGGAGGAGGATTTTTACGCTCGCTATCACGTGGAAACGCTGGAGCCGCTGGTGGTGGCGAAGGGCGCCAACGTCTGGAACCTCGCGCAAGAACGTGAAGTGCCGTACTGGCTTTTCCTCAAGCACAACCCCGGCCGCAAACTGGAGGCGCTCATGCCCGGCGACACGTTGAATCTGCCCGTGGTCGAGGAGGGCTGGAGACGCTGGGGCTTCACGCGTTATGCGGGCACGGAAGAATACCTGAAAGGCGTGGGCCGCTTCCTGCGCGGAGAAGCCGCGCCGTGAGAGAATCCGGCCGCGATTCCGGCATCGACGCGCTCCGGGCCATCGCTGTTTTAGCCATGATGGCCGCGCATACCAGCCGCCTGATCGATTTCGATGTCCGCGAAGCATGGTCCTACGGGGTCCTGTTGCTGGAACCCTTGATCCCGTCGCTGTTCCTGTTTTTGGTCGGTGTCTCGCTCACCCATTCCCGCGCCAAGGCCGATAACGCCCGATCATGGTATCTGCGGCAGACGCGCCGAGCCGCCGGACTTTGGCTGATCTCGGCCGTGTTTTTCGCCCTCGAAGACGGCCTCCGTTTTCCCGACATGCTCATGGCCAGCGGCATTCTCTGCACCATCACTTATGCGATTCTTACGGTCGGAGCTTTGCTACTGCTCCCCAAACCGGTGTGGATGTTGGGGCTGGCGCTGGGCGCCGGGATTTCGGCGTTCGTCCGCATCGACCTTGCCGGCGCGCATCCCTTTTGGCTGGTTTCCGGAAACAGCCCGCTTTTTCCCCTGCTGCTGTTCGCAGCGGCAGGAGCGTTATGGGGTTTATGCTCGCGGCGATTTCCCCGCGCCGTCTTTTGGATCGCTCCGCCGGCGCTTTTGCTCGGAGCTTGGCTGGTTTTCCGGCATGGATGGGAGCCGCTATTCACCAAGCCCCTGGGGCGCAGCGACGCCACCCGCGTGCTGGCGCCTCCCATCCTGGGCGGAACGGAAAAATCCGTGCCCTATTACAATCTCCGTCCCCTTCTCTCTTTGACCTGCCTCTGTTTCCACCTCAGCGCGTTGGGATTGGTGCGTTTCATCCACATCGGTGAAAATTGGGCGCACCGCGGTTTCGCCTTGGGCCGGCGCGCATTGGAAGCCTATGTGCTGCACCTTTTCATTCTGGCCATGCTGGTGGTGACCTTGGGGATGCGCCCGCTGCGTGCCGCCTGGCAGGGAAACGCCGTGTTGGCGGGAGTGGCGGCGATTTGCTGGGGTTGGGCTTGGCGGCGCGAACGCGGATGGCCGCGTTTCCGACGACCGCGTTAGCGTCGATCCGTGCTGGTGAAAATGCGCGCGGCGCTACCGCTGACGAATCCTTGAAAGAACTCCCCGGACGGCAGGCGGTGACGCAGGGCGAATTCGTAGTAGCAGCCCGGGATTTTCATTTCCCCATCGGAAAACGTTACGGACACGGGAGCCGCCAAGGTGGAAGACTGTTCCAGGAACGCCCGCGCGCTCCCCTTGATCTCCCCCCCGTCCCGGTTCAACGGAAAGCCCGCCGCCTTCAGGAAATCGTTCAGCTCCCGCAAGGACGCGAAAGAGCGCATGGCGTTGACGAGCACGGTGAAATGGTTGGCCCGGAATCCGAAGGCCGCCAGCCAGGCGGCGTATTCGCTGACCCTCCGCAACGCCTCGTACTCCACTTGCGAGATTTTCCAGGGGCGGCCCGACGCGCACAACGGGTCGGAAAAAAGCGGCGCGGGGATCTGGTTGATCAGGCCGAGCACGACGGATTGCAGGCCCGCAGGCAAGGCGGCCAGCCTCAATTCGCTCAGGAAAATCTTGGGCCGGGAAGGATCGGGGTGCTGCAGGTGCATCCCGCGCAAATGCTGATCGGGGAAGTCGTATTCGCCCGCCGGGGCATAGCCTCCGTCGCGGAAAGGACGCGCCAGGACGTCGACGCCCACGGTGGGAAGATCGAAGGTGCGGAAGGCGAGATGATCGTTCACGACTTTTTCCCCGCGCGCGGAAAGCAAAGAATGGATGCGCGCGGCCTGGGGATTCAGAGCGCGGGCGTCGGCCCACAGACGCGCGAATAAACGGTTCAGGTTCATGCGGTCGCCTTACGGTTCGTCAACGCGGTGAAAAGCAGAACCCAGAAGCAAAGCTCCAGGTTGAACAGGGGGATTTGCAGGGGAAACGGCAGGCTGTATATGGCCGCCACGACGGGAATCCAGACGGCCCAGGTGGAAAGCACGGTGGTGGGATAGGTGGCCCGGAAATATCGCCTCCAGTCCGTTTCCGAAAATACCGATCGGCGGAAACCGGAATCCTTCCAGCGGTACAACGCGAGAATTACGGGCGTGGCCCACAGCGGGGCGTAGATCAATTCGTCCAGCAGCATTTTCTTGACCACGGTGCCCCAGGAGGGATCGCGCCCGAACAGCCATGCCTGCAGGCGGTAGAACGCGTCGACTTCCCACCCCTTGTACATCCAGAACAAAACATGGAACCAAAAATGGGAAACGGGGTTTGCCGTCCGGGTGTCCCGGCGCAAGCGCAAATAGGCGAAAGGGATGATCCCCCCGAACCAAGCCGTGGCCAGCGGACTGTAGACCCATCCCAGGCGCATGCGCCAGGCCGCCAGGCGATCCAAGGCGTCGCGGCAGGGCGGAAGGAAATAATAGGCGGCCACCATGCCGGCCGCGAACACCTGTAAAATCAGTCCCGAAACTGCATGCGGCCGGATCGCGCGCCAATAAGTCCGCAAGAGGCCGCTCAACTCCCCTGTTTTGGGGCCTTGCAACGGGCGCACTTGTATTGTTTATCCCAATCGCGGATCCAGGCATGTCCGTTGACGCAGAGATCCGCCGGTTTGGCTTGCTTGAACAGGTTTTCCAAATCCTTCTTGACCTTATTGCTGTTCACGGGCTTTTCCTGCTCGCTGCGCTGGTACAGCTTGTCGCGCTCGTCGTAATTGGAGGATCCCCGGTAACCCATTTTTTCTCTCCGTGAAATTAGGCTAAAAGACGATCCGGCGATTCCGTCCTGAACGCGTCCATTTCGGAGGGCGGGGCGGGGGCTGTTTCACGGAGGTCGCCGCAACCCGGGCGAGGGCCGCGCTTTGCCGTCCCGCCCAACCCAACTCCAATGCGGCCAGGGCGGGACTCCAGTCCCTTCCGGGCGGCGCCTCCAACCACCACACTTCCTTGCCGGCCGTGATCAGAGAAGTCCGCAATCCCGGCCAACTCCAATGCCGTTGGCTGTCAGCAACCGCAATGGAGTAATCCGAATCCGAAAGCGCGGTTCCCGAATCGCTGCCGAAACGCCGGCGCACCGCGCGGCCCAAAAGATCGGCCATGGCACCGGCCTGCGCCGCGGAAGCGAAAACCCCCACCCACAGAAGCGTCCCCCAGTTTTCGCCGGTCGGCAGGGCATAGGTGAAATGATCGCCGCGCCAACCGAAACCGGAATAATACTCGGCCGAATCCATGTCCTGCGCCACCAAGGACATGAGGCCGATGGCGCCGTGAGCGGCATCGTCCGAAAATGCGCCTACGGTGTCGACCAAACCGGAAAGATCGATGGCCACGGGAGTCTGAACCGACGGATCCAAAACGGCGACGCTGGGACGGTCCGGATCGCGGTACAGGGCGTTCACGGAATCCCAGCGATGCAGGGGATCCCAGCGGTCGTTATCCGCCACATAGGCGTCGGCCACGTAGCCCGACCCGAGGTAATAGGGGGCAAACATGGGGATGGCCAGCACATCGGGAGGCCGCAAGATTTTCCAGGCGTCAAGGGTCAGGCGCCGGCGTTGCCGGATGCCCTCGACCACCATGGACTCGGGAGCGGCCATGGGCGGCGCCAAGTAATGGACGCTGTACAGCCCATTGGAAAAATAGGCGTCGCCCTCGATGACGCAGGTCCGGTACAAATCGTATTCGGAGGCGTAAGCGCCGCCCGAATCGACGCTTTGGAAATAATCGGGGAAATGGTGATCTTGCAGCACGTGGGTGAGTTCATGGGGTAAAATGTCATCGAGCGCGGCGTCGTGGATCTCATCGTCGAGGACGTACACCGAGTCGGTTCCGGGCACGTAATACCCGACGGCGAACCCGGCTTGCTGGTTCGCAAACATTTCCTTGAAACTCAGCAAAGTGTCGGGAAACAGGCCCCATTGCGACAATTCCCGGCCGAGGGCGTGCGAAAGCGAATCCGAAATGGTTTGCCGGACCTGGGCTTCTATTTGCCGCCGGTACTCCGCGCGGGAAACGACGGCGCCGTGGACGAGCCGCAGAAATTTCAGGCCCCGGACGATTTCCATCCGCTGCATGATGGTGTCCAGCTTGCGGGTGATGGCGGAATCCTCCCAAATGACGGGCCGAACATCCGCACTCTGAAACAAATCGCAGCCCGCCAACCCGATCCCGGCGAAAACGGCGAGAAAAACTCCTCGCGGCGCCGTCACGGACGCGTCACCGTGAACCGATAGGTTTGCCCCCACGTCCCATTATCCAGGAATACCGCGATGTAATTAACCCCAATGGGCAACGGCATGAGAACCGGAAGGGAATCCGGCCAGGAAATGGAATTGAACTCCAGGCGCACCGTCGTACCGGAATCCACCCCGAGCGTGTCGATGGTCATCAAGGTATCGGAATGGGTGACGGTGTCGGTGTAATTCAGCGTTGTTGGATCGAAGGCCGGAATCCAGCCGCCCGGATTGGTGACAAAAGCATTCAGGCGGGGCACGCCCATGCTGTCATGACGAACGACCACGGAATAAATGCGCTCGTGCCAGTAATTCTGCCCGTTATTCCGGACCGTGAATTTCAACGTGTCGACCCCCATCGATCCTACCCAAACCATCGGCTGCGCAAAGCGTAAAAGCGCGGCGGTGTCCTGGTTCACGTAAATTTTGGCCCGTGGATCATATGCGAGGGGGTTGAATTCCACCGAATCTATGCCGCGAGGAATCAGGATGGTCATGGGCCTGATCCCCGAGGTGTCGAAGCCCAGCGGATCCGGCACATACAGTCCGCTGCTCACGTCGAGATAGAGGAGACCGACCGTATAGGGAACGGGGGTCGTGATCGTGTCAACGTGCACTATAATCAGCGAGTCGTTCACCTTGCGCATGAAGGTTCGCGCCCCCAGTTGTCCCTCGTATTTGAAGGCGCTGATCCTCACCACGAACTGCTCGTCCTGCAATTTCAGGGGATAATCGATGGGGGCGGAAGGCAGGGGACCGGAAAACACGGTGTCGAGCACGGTCTGACTATCGAGGCTCAACAGCACGATTTCCA
>JBGPFT010000042.1:0-10452 GCA_041483475.1 Fibrobacteria bacterium
AGGAGGAAAGCCCTGCCGAGATGGCGACGTGCTGCTCAAACGGCCTGGGATGGAAGTAAACCATGCTTGGTATTAGGGAGCAGGAAATCAAGACCTGTCCCTGAATCAGATCCCAGACGTTCATTTTCAATCCGACGCCGGGACGAAGCACGGGGCTTACCACATTATTTCGAGTCTCAGATACCACATTTCGAGTCCCAGATCCGTAGCCTTTCTCCTCTTCGCCCCAAATCAATCCGGCATCCAGGAAAACGAAAGGAGAAATCGGGCTTGATTTCCAGATATCTTTTTGAACGGAAAGGAAAATTTCATATCCCCCCAAAGAATGAAAACTTCCTTGAAGGTCCGAAGTCTCCGAATAGTTTCCTGAAGCTCCCAGTCCGAACTTGAGCTCATCCACCAGAGCTGGTTGTTCTCGCCAGTATCTCAATGTGAACAACAAGGCGCCTTCCACTCGCCCCTCTCTCGGAAGATCGGTAGGCCCGCGCCATTCGAGCCCAAATCGGCGATACCGGGAGTGGACTAAGGGGTTTTCCATTTTGTCTAGATTCAATTCCGATCCATTCCGGTAACCAATTCCCAAACCCGCTAATCCTCCCGCCAAACCTCCAAGCAGGGAGCCGACAAATGCGGGAATACCGGCCAAGTCTTCGTGCCGCGAAATGCTGACGAGAGTCATGGGCAAACCCAACGCGAATCCGGTTACGACGCCGATTAGGAGCCCTTTTTGCCCGTCCAGCATGGCCTGGTTCACACGGTAATCGCCGAGGAGGAATTTGTCCTCGTAAAGCGCCTTTGGAAAAATCAAGGAGTCGGCACTATCATGTGCATAACCGCTCCCGAGGATACAGAAAGCGACGATAAAAGGAAGGATTTGTATTCGCCGCATGGGCCGCATCTTCCGCCGGGTTATTTAGCTGGAATTAGACGGCATCCGGTAGTCTTGTGTAACGAACACAAGGCTAGGCCAACGCCTCGTAAAATCGCTAAGGAAAAATCACTTCCAATTCGGGTTCAATCTGGCTGCGAAACGAGGATGATATACCCGCCCAGTCCACGACGTCGACTTTGATGGGCAACTCGGAATCCGAAAAAGCCCAGCGAAGATCTCCCAATTGGTCCAGATTCAGGGGGGAATCGCCCCGGATCAAAAGATCGAGATCCGAGAATTTTTTCGCTGTGCCGCGTACGCGGGAACCGAATGCGTAGGCTCGGCAATCCGAAGCGTGGGACCGTAGAATGTTCCGGACGGTCTGCAACTGAATCGGATCCAGATCAACCATGAAGCTCCCGCTGCAATACATCCAGCAGTTTTCCTGCTTCCTGCGCGAAAGCCACCGCTTTGCTATGGACTTCCTTGGCTTTTTCGGGGTTGTAAGTGTGTGACGTTTCGTTTCTGGCTTTTTGATAGGAAAACCAGGATTCAGAACCGGCGATGAGTTTGCGTGTTGCGGCTTCACGAAATAAATCCTTCTTGCTAAATACCGTAACTTCGCGCACACCTTCCCCTTCCAGGTATCGCGCCAAGGTCTTCCACGCTAATTCATAGGTGTATTCGAAGCGCTGGATGACCGCGTCCCGAACCTCCTCGTCGGCGGGATTGGCCAAGGAGCGCGTAATGGCCTTGCGCAAGCTTTCCAGCGCATCGTGGAAGGCGGTCAGGTCCAAGGTCATGTTAAAAGTATAGCTGGTTTTCAGCCCAACGCCTGTTCGAAATCCCCGAGCAAATCCTCGGCGTCCTCGATGCCGACGGAAACCCGGATTAGGGATTCGGCAATGCCCATCTCGCGGCGCTTGTCGGCGCCCAGTTCCCAGAAAATGGTCTGGGCCACGGGAATGACGAGGGTGCGCGAGTCGCCGAGATTGCTGGAAAGCACGCCCAGCTTGAGGCGGTTCAACACGGGGAAGGTGTCCGCGGCGTCCTTCAATTCGAAGGCCAGCAAGGCGCCGGGCCGCTTGAACAATTCCTTGGTCAGCCTGTGCTGCGGATGCGAAGCCAGTCCCGGATAATGGACTTTCGCGATTTTTTTGTGTCCCGCCAAAAGTTCCGCCAGTTTTTGCGCATTGTCGCAGGCCTTATCCATCCGCAAAGCCAAGGTCTCTGAGCCTACCGACAAAGTATGCGCCGCCTCGGGCGCCAAGGTGCCGCCGAAATCGCGCAAGCCTTTTTTCCGCAATTGCAACAAGGCCCATTGCTTCGGATCCGGTCCTTTGTACAGATCGTAGATGCCGGAAAATTTCGTCCAGTCGAAAAGCCCCGTATCCGTGATGCTTCCGCCCAAGGCGTCGCCGTGGCCGCCGAAGCACTTGGACAGGGAATTCATCGCGAAGGTTGCGCCCGCGTCCTTGGCCAGGAAGAGATAAGCCGAGGTCAAGGTGTTGTCTACGAGATAAATCAATCCGCGGGCTTGACAGAGTTCCCCGATGCGTTTGAGGTCGGCGACCTGGGTGACGGGATTGGCGATGGTTTCCACTAACACCAATTTCGTTTCCGGCTTTAATGCGACCTCAATGTTTTTCGCATCCGTGGCGTCGGCATAGGTCACGCCCGCGCCGATTTGATTTAAGGTGTTGAGCAAGCTGGCGGTATTGCCGAATAAATAGCGACTGGCCGCCACGTGATCGCCTTTGCGCAAAAAGGCCAGCAGCACGGCCCCGATGGCCGCCATGCCCGTGCCGAAACAAATAGTCCCCACGCCTTGTTCCAAGGCCGTGACCTTGGCTTCGAGGGCCGACACCGTCGGATTCGCCTGGCGGGCATAGGCATAACCCTTGGCTTTGTTTTGGAAAACCGCCGCCAAATCCTCGGCCTTCTCGTAGCCGTAGGCGATGGAGGTGTGAATGGGCTTATGCAGCGATCCGTGCTCGGGCTTGCCGAGCCGGTCGGAATGCAGCAGCGACGTGGTGAATCCCTTCGGTTTCATACGCCCTAAAAATGCATTGGGTTTGGGTATGGGGGTTGGGGTAGGGGTCGAGGGGCGCTAAAAGCCGCCGATGGTGAGGCCCACGTAGTAACGGCGCTGTTTCACGTAGTCCAGGTATTCCCGGCGCTGATCGGCTTCCGTCTTCTGCGACGCGGGATTATAGCCGAAATCCGAGTAATAGAGGCGCCCGGCGCGCAACTGGTTGTACGGCATGAAAGTCATGAAATACAGCTCCATGGGCAGCCAATGGTACATGAGGAAGGTCAGTGAAAGTTTCGCGCCGTAATCGAGCAAAAGGTGATGCTCGCCGTTTTCCAGGGAATGGACCAATTGGTCCGGCGTCCGGTTCAATGTCGTGCCCGCATCGCCCATCAGGCTCAGCTGCAGCTTGTTCAGCGAGCTGAAAGGCGAGGGATAATCGATGAATTTCCGGATCTTGACGGGAAAATCCATTTGCAGATGCGCCCAGCTCATGGCCGTTCCCTGCAGAATGTCATGCCCGCGGTAGAAGAAATTGTAGGGATAAGCGGGCATCATGCCCAGGCCCAGGCGGTAGGACATCACCCAGAGGTTGGGGCGCGGGTTGTCGACGAAGGCGTTGCTGAAGGAATCGACGGCCACGGTGTCGGTCACGGTCGGGAATTTGTGGGTGAAGAACCCGACTTGATGCACGAAGGAGATTTGGAAATTCTCCCCTTCCGACCAGGACCAGAACCAGCCCCAATTGGTTTGCCAGGGCGTGAAGTCGGATTTGGGAAGTTGTGACTCCACCACCGGCGTACTCTGCTGGATCATCATGGCCCGGGAAATGGAATCGGTGGGAACCGCATCCAAGGCGTAGCGCGCCCACCATTGGCCGAGGTCCGCGAAGAAGCCAAAGTAACGGGGCAGGGGAGTGGCATAGGCCATGGTATACCATTGCAGGGCGACAGTTTGGAAAAGATGCCAATGGACGGAGGCGTCCATGACGTGGAAATCCTGCGATCCGGTTTGCCGCTTGTTGTTGGTGGTGTCGAGAAGATCAAAACTTTGGGTCGCATCCTCGGTGATATTCCGGTTCCAATAGCGCCCGTACCAAAAGGTTTGCAAATATCCGCCCCAAAGCGAATGGCCGCTCATGGGCAGATCCGTGTAGCCGTAAACCATGTCGTCGCGGTAGTTCAGGCGGATTTGCGTCCGGAGGGTTCCCCGCAAAAGCGTGGCTCCCACGTTGGAGATGAAAAGACCCTGGTCGAGGAAGTTGTAATTGAGGTGGCGCACGTCCCGTTCCAGGCCGTAGCCGAGATTTGGCGTCCAGGAAAAACGCTGATGCCAGGCCGGGATCCCCGACCAGTTTCCCTCGTAAGCCGCTCCGTAATCCATGGGCGTGCTGAAGTCGGTGCGCTTGGCCACATATCCGAACAGGGATTGGCTCAAACCTCCGGACAACGGGCCCAAGTCCACGCGCAACCCCAGGTCGAGGTTGAGATCGCTCAAGGTGGTGTCGTCCAGGAATTGCGGGGCGACGTCGAGGAAGGGCGAAATGGTCCAGGCCACCTTGCGTTCGCCGGGCTCCCCGGTTTCCAACACCTTGGAATAATCCTTGGCCTTGGGCCGGGCCACGGTCAGAGTGTCCGATGCCTTGGGCCAAGGGCCAACCGAATCCAGCCTGGCCGTTTGCCGGAAGATGCGGAAATGCTGCCGTTCGTAGCCTTGATAGTACAGCGTTCCGTTGCGCAGTAGCGGTTCCAAGGCCTGGGTGCGGTTTTGGGTGAGGCGATACAAAGTCGTGTCGTGGAGCAAGCGGGCGTAGACGTTATAAACGCCGCCCGAACCGTTGTTGGAGAAGATCAAGGTGTCGCCGGCGAAGCGCAAATCGCGATAGCCGGAAGGATTCAACGGTGTCAGGAACCGGACCCGCTGGCCCTTGGCCGCGTACAGGGTGTCGGGGAATTTGGCGGAATCGTCGAGTGTGGCGAAAGGATCATAGCCCTGACTCTCGGCAGCGATGGCGACGATGGCCTCGTTCTTTCCCACCCCCAGCGCGAAATAAATGCTGTCGCCCTTCGGTGTATAACGGGGATGATAAACTTGCTGCCCTTCGCGGAAATTCGTGAGTTGACGGATGCGCCCCGCGCTGTCCAGCACCGAAACGTTGGAACTGCCGTCCTTGAACTGGGAGAATACGATGGATGATCCCGTGGGATGATAACTGGCGGAGGTGGCCCGGATATTCCAGGTCAGGCGATGCCATTTTTCCTCCTCGGATTTTTTGGACAGGAACTCGTATTCCCAGATGTCGTTGTAACTGGAATACCGGTCGCTGCGCGTGGTCAAGAGCCGTTTCCCGTCATGGCTGAACTCCAAACCGGCCGAAGAGATCTCTTCGCTGCGCCCCGTGAAGGGCGGATCGGTGATGCGCGCCGGCAGGCGGGGAACGCTCGGACGGGGTAGGCGCAATAAAGGGTTGACGCCGAATCCCATGAACGGCAACTTGAATCCCGGATTCGGTGTTTCCTGCCCGGATGAAACGGCGATGTTCGGGTCCTTGAAGAAAGATTCCTTGGCAGGGCGGGCTGAGTGACGCACGCCCGAACTTCCCAATTCCTTCCAGTAAATCCAGTTCAGGGCGTAATCGCGATCCCCGTTCCCCAGCCAGGCCATGAAGCGCCCGTCCGGCGAGAAGGCGAGGTTCTGGGAGAAGGTTCCGTCGATGTCGGGGTCGAGCAAGGTATCCCGCGGAAAGCTCCGGTAATCCGCGTAGCGATCCGCCAGGGATTTCTTCCATTCCTCGTAGAGGTCGGACAGGGATTTCCCGAACACTTCCTGCACCGCGCCGCCGAAGTGGAAAAAGGGCTTGGGCACCGCCAGTTGTCGCACGGTCTCAAGGCCGTTCCGATCGCGCAGGTAGCGCAGGAAGCAGAAGCCGGTATTGTACACGCGTTCGCCCTGAAGCCAGTCGCCGTCATAGGTTTCGATTTCGCCCAAGGTCGGCAAAGTTCCGGTCAGGAAGGCGTCGCGGATGATCATGTCGCGTTGGGAATCCCAGGCGTCCTGGCCCGCTTCCGCGGCTTCGAACTGGGCTATGCCCTCGATCCACCAATTCGGGGCCGGCAGGGGTACCCAGGGCAGGAGGAAATTCCAGTTCACCTTGCGGTTGAAGGTGTGGAAACCCAAAGTGAAATCGTCGAAAATCCAAAGGCGCGCCTTTTCCCGCAGGCTGAACACATGGGACAGCTCATGGGTAATCACGTTGCCGATCCAGTTGGCCCGTCCCCGCATCACCCAGTTGAGGTGGGGGACATAGATGGACACGGTGGAAAAGTTGTAGATGGCGTAGCCGTTGGCGTAATCGCCTTGGTCCTTGACGTAGATGTCGATGACCTGGTAATTGCCGTAGGCGTCATAGGCCTTGGCCAAGGTGGGCCAAACCGCCTCGGCCTGGCGGATGACTTCGCCCGCCACCGCCTCGTATTTCTTCTCATAATGCACCCGGTAATGCGCCGACTCGAGCACCAGGGGTTTTTCGGCGCGGGCGGCCGCGACGAGTAGGAAAAGACAAGCGAAAAGGCGGAGGCCGGGGCGGGGGGTCACCCCCGAAAATCTAGCATGTCAACCCGCCGACTATGGCTGCTTCGGATGAAACGGGACGACGGGCTGAATGGAAAGGACCGATCCATGGCGCCGGATCTGGCGACCCGTCAGGTCATAGCCTCCGTCGAATCCGAGCGCTTTCAACCCTCGCCTGCGCGAAAACGGATGGATGTGAAATGGGTTTTTAACGGCAGTTACCGCGCTCAAAATTGAACTATAGGGAAGCGAGGCCTCCGTGGCATTGGGAACGGCCCAGATATTGTTGTAGACGACCTCATTATTATGGTTCTGTAGATAAAGAGTGCCGGGGCCGGGAGTCGTACTTCCAGCCGGGGTGATGTTGGCCATGGAGGTGGCGTTTTGGACCAACACACCGTTGGCGTAAATCGTCACGGTAGCCGCCCCTGCGACATCACCGAAGACACCCGAAGATCGGGTAACGAGGTAAATGTCATAGGTTTGCAAGGTCACCTGGGGCGGCAATTCCGCATTGACGATGGGAGCCCGAAGCGCATAGATGGCTCCGAATTCATCGATGGCGCCGGAAAGGCCGAAATTGTCAAGCACTTGCAGTTCATAATGGTTTTGCAGGTAAATGCCGCTATTGGCCCGGTTTTGCCCCCCGGTAGTCGGATTGAAGCAGGACAGGAATTCGATGTGGAGGAAATGCGTTCCGAAAGTGGCCACGGTTTGGCTTCCCCGGTACAGGTAGTTGTACTTGACTGATGGGGCATTGTCCTTGGCCTGCCATTTCGACAGATCCGCCGTTCCCGTGGCAGAGTCCCAATACGAAACCACACCGCTGGCTCCCGGTATCGTTCTTGCTTGAGAGTAACTAAGGCCGAGGGTGGGACTGCGCCGCTTGACGCGCTGCAGAATGTAAGGCGTTCCAGTGGTGGTATGGACGTAAAGCGAACGGGCTTCGCCGATCCCCGTAATGCTGTCCGCGACAAACCCGCCCGTGGAAGTGGATACGTTGAAGATCTTCCCGTTCAGGGTGCCGGCGGCGGGGCCGGTTGCCCCTTGATACCGGGTGGTTCCATTCCAGCCTCCATAAGACTGGTTGGGGAGGGTCAATAACCCGCCGGGGAGAATCACCAAACCATAATTGGTGGCGCCGGTTGAGATCAGCCAAGCGCCTAAACCTTGCGGGCTGTAATATTCGCCTTGGGTTTGCCAAGCGGTTTGAATGGCGGCCGGCCACCCGCTCATGGGAGGCATGTAATCCGCCTGCCCCCAAATTTGCAGCGGAGCGCAGAATGCGGCCCCCAACAGAAAGGATACGGTGCGGTTGATTTGAAAAGAACTTTTCATGCTACCTCCCACTCTCCACTTCCACGATAGAATACATCTAACTTCAATTCCATGCTTGCGGTTTAGCAGGTGCCGTTGTATTCTATAGGGTCATGAAAACATCAAATAGCCTTTTAGACGATTTGAAATCCCCTTACCCGCTACAGCCCGGGCATCAGAAAATCTTTCGGGAACAGGGCCGTGTGCACCTGCCGGGCGTTTTCCGCGCCGAAACCTTGGTCTATTTTCGCGAGGTCATCAGCCGGGCCGTAGCTAAGTATGCTTCACCGTCAATACCGTTGGAGAAGCGAACCACTTATGACAAGGCCTTCCTCCAGGTAATGAACCTGTGGCGGAGGGATTCAAAAGTCAAGTTATTCGCTTTTTCCCGGAAGCTGGCCCGTTTGGCCGCCGAATTGATGGGCGTTTCCGGGATACGCCTCTATCACGATCAAGCCCTGTATAAGGAACCCGGAGGGGGGCTGACACCTTGGCATGCCGACCAATATTATTGGCCCCTGGAAAGCGATACCACCTGCACGGTTTGGGTCCCTTTGCAGGATACCCCTTTGGAAATGGGACCGATTGCCTTCGCGGCAGGCAGCCACCACCATAATTTTGGCCGGGATTTGAATATCGGAGATGATAGCGAGGAGATACTGCGAGCAGCTTTGGCAAAAGCCGGGTTCCCCCATGTGGAAAGCCGGTTCCGCCTGGGCGATGTCAGCTTCCACGGCGGCTGGACCTTCCATCATGCCGGGCCTAACCGCACCGCGCGCATGCGCGCGGCCATGACGGTCATCTATATGGAGGACGGCATCCGCATGATCGCTCCCCGCAATGTTCATCAGGAGCAGGACTGGGAAAGGTGGCTTCCCGGAGCGCGGGTCGGAGAGCCGATAGACTCGCCAGTGAATCCGGTGCTCTACCGATCCAAACGCGCAAACCGTCCATTTCCAGAGGTTCCATGAGGTTGATACTAGTCCGCCATCTTTGGGGCCTGGAAGGGAGTTGGGATGAACAATTTCCATCCATCAGGGAGAAAGGATATGCCGCCGTCGAGGCGGGACTGCCCGGCGACGGGAACCGAAGGACTTTCGACTCCGCCCGTCATCGCTCCGGGCTCGGCTGGGTGGCCATGGTGTTCACCGACGGTATCGATGTGAAGGCACATTTGGAATCGTTACGCCGCCAGGTGGATGAGGCGGTGGATTCCGGCCCTCTTTTAATCAATTGCCATGGGGGCCGCGACGCCTTTTCCGAAGATGAGGCGAAAGCCTTTTTCGCAGGCGCTTTGGAGATCGAAGCGCGCCTGGGGATTCCCATCGGGCATGAAACGCATCGGGGACGGATACTCTATAATCCCTGGATCACCGATCGGATGCTGACCCGTTTCCCCGGCTTGAAGCTCACCGCCGATTTCAGCCATTGGGTTTGCGTGGCTGAGCGACTCCTGGACGATCAGGAGGACATCATGCGGCGCTGCGCCGCCCGGACTTTGCATGTCCATGCCCGGGTGGGATACGAACAAGGGCCGCAGGTTCCCGATCCGCGTGCGCCCGAATATGCGCCCCATTTGGAGGTCCATGAGAGGTGGTGGGCTTGGATTTGGGAAGCCCAGCAAGAGGCCGGTAGCGAGGCTTGTACCTTAACCCCCGAATTCGGCCCGCCCGATTACCTGCATACCGCGCCTTATACCCGCTTGCCGGTGGCCGATCTCGGGGCCATCTGCGATTGGCAAGCCGAGCGGCAGCGCCGACGCTTTGAGGAGTGGCGGGCGGCCCAGGCTCCGAGGTAATTTCGGCTCAAAACGAGTAACCGAGCTGCAAGGCCCAATACCAATTTTTGCGATTCTGCAAAACGTCCTGATCATTGGTATGGCCGAAAAAATCCACCAACCGCAAATGGTCATTGGCCGCTTGGCCGGTGATGGAAAATGTCTTGTAAAAGCTTTTCCGCGCGTAAACGGTCCACTTGAAATTGTCCCCCCCAATCCTCCTGCCTGCATCTACGGGAATGGGAACCAGACCCGCAGCCGCATTGATTGAGCTGTTCAAGTAAGGGTTGCTGCAATACTCCCCTTCCAAGGAGAGCAAATCCAAGACGCGGAAGGTGGGGAGGTTGATTCCGTACATATAGGCGAGCCGGTTTTTGAGCTTGGGGTAATAGCCTTGGTAGTCCTTTAATCCCATTAAGACGCCTTCGAAATATATCCGGAGATCCTGATCCGACAATAGGCCGCCGGGGATGAATTTTCCGAGATTCACGGAAGCGCGCGCCATGGCTTTTTGTCCCACGAAGGTGTAATGAAGTGTGTCCCAACCTACGCTGTCCGTCGGCGGGTTGCTGGGATAGGCGACGGTTCCGTTCGTATCGTTCACGTAATAGGTTCCTGCGCTCACCGCACCACCGGCAGCGTAGTTCCCCTCCGCGATGCCGGTCGGGTCGTAGAAATTATCGAACATGAATCCGGCACCCACGGTCAGGAATTTCATAAAGGTGTAGGAGACCAAGTCGGTGAGGCTGACCGCTCCACTGGGAATCTGATCGGTTTTAACCGTGAGCAGCAAGTCGTTGTTAATTCCCCCGATTTTGGTGTTCGCATCCAAACCGCTGAGTTGCACCCCCGCGCTGTTCACCAGGACCAACCCGCCCGTGAAGA
>JBGPFT010000043.1:0-10303 GCA_041483475.1 Fibrobacteria bacterium
CCCCGGCCTCTCCGCCCTCGGGACCGAGATCGAGGATGAAGTCGGCGTTGCGTATGATGTCGAGGTTATGCTCGATGACGAGCACGGTGTTGCCTTGCGCCACGAGGGAGTGCAGCACGATCAAAAGCTTGCGCACGTCCTCGAAATGCAGGCCGGTCGAGGGCTCGTCCAGGATGTAGAAAGTACGGCCGGTGGAGCGCCGCGACAATTCCGCCGACAATTTCATGCGTTGGGCCTCGCCGCCCGACAGCGTGGTGGCCGATTGCCCCAGCCGGATATAACCCAGGCCCACGTCCAGCATGGTTTTCAGTTTGCCGGCCAGGGCGGGGATGGCGCCGAAGAAGCCGAAAGCCTCCTCCACGGTCAACTCCAGCACCTCGGCGATGGATTTGCCTTTGTACAGCACGGTGAGAGTGTCGCGGTTGTAACGCTTGCCCTTGCAAACCTCGCAGGTCACGTACACGTCGGGCAAGAACTGCATCGTGATTTGGATGAGCCCGTCGCCGCCGCAATGCTCGCAGCGCCCGCCTTTGACGTTGAAGCTGAAACGCCCCGGTTTGTAGCCGCGCACCTTGGCCTCGGGCGTCAGGGCGAACAGATCCCGGATTCCGGCGAACAGGCCAGTGTACGTGGCCGGATTGGAGCGCGGAGTGCGGCCGATGGGGCTTTGATCGATGACGATGGCCTTGTCCAAGTACTCAAGGCCTTTCACGGATCGGTATGATCCGGGCTTGTGGCGCGCGCCGTGGAGCTTCTGCGCCAACACCCGCGCCAGCACGTCGTTGACCAAGGACGATTTTCCGCTGCCCGAAACCCCGGTCACGACGATGAACTTGCCGAGGGGAAATTCGGCGTCGACACCCTTGAGGTTATTGTGGGCCACGCAGGAAAGTTGTAGGACTTTTCCGCGCGTGCTTTCGGAGCTCCCGCGCCGGATCGGATCCGGGATCCCGGCCAGTATGGATTTCCGGTCGATGCGGCGCTTGCCGCCGAGATAGGCTCCGGTGTCGGTGTTGTCCGAGGCCATGAGAGCTTCCGGGGCACCTGTAAAGATCACGCGACCGCCATGCTCGCCCGCGCCCGGACCCATGTCGATGACGAAGTCGGCCGAACGGATGGTGTCGGCGTCATGTTCCACCACCAGCACCGTGTTGCCGAGATCGCGTAGGTTGCGCAGCGTTTGGAGCAGGCGGTCGTTGTCGCGTTGATGCAACCCGATGGACGGTTCGTCCAACACATAAAGCACACCCGTAAGCCCGGTGCCGATTTGTGAGGCCAGGCGTATGCGTTGGGCTTCGCCGCCGGACAGGGTGCGGGCCGTGCGGCCCAGGTTGAGGTAAGACAGACCCACGCTGAGCAGGAAATTCAACCGGGCCGATATTTCCTTGAACACCTGCTTGGCGATGATCCTTTCCTGGCCCGAAAGTTCATCCTCGGCGGGATCGATTTTGGGGAATTTGTAAAACCGGTACAGGCAGGAAACCGGGGTCCCGGGAGGAGCCTTCCCTTCCTGCAAGGCTTGGATCCAATCCTGGGCCTTGCGGATGGAAAGGCCGCAGAGATCCATGATGTTCAGGCCCCGCAAGGTTACCGCCAGCGATTCCGGCTTGAGCCGGAATCCCCCGCAGGTACCGCAGGGCTTGTCGTCCATGTATTCCTCGAGATCGCGGCGCACCTGTTCGCTTTCCGTCTGCTCGTATTTTTTTTTCAGCGAGGCGATAACGCCGTCATAGCGGGCATGCCAAGTATTGGCGTGGCCGGTGGATGCGCCCCATTTGATTTTGTACCGCGCGTCTCCGGTGCCGTTCAGGACGATCTCAAGATGGCGCTTGCCCAGTTTTTTTATGGGAGTGGAGAGGGAAAACCCCTCCTGCTTGGCCACTTGCTGCAACAGCTGCGTATTCCAATTGTCGCTGTTTTCGGCGCCGCCGGCCCAGGGCAGGATGCCCCCTTCCTCGATGGAAAGTTCGGGATTGAGCACGGCGCGCGCATCCACCTCCTTGATGAATCCGAGGCCGTTGCAGGCGGGACAAGCTCCGTGGGGGGAATTGAAGGAGAAGGTGTGCGGCTCGATCTCGGGGAAGCTTTGCCCGGTGGCCGGGTCCACGAGCTTTTCCGAGAAGAAAATCACCTCCTTCGTATCCCCCAGGCCGATCAGCATTTCGCCCTCGCCATGCTTCAGAGCCGTTTCCACTGAGTCGGTGATCCGTTTGCGGAGTTCGGCATCCCCCCCTTCCTTGTCCCCTTTGGGGGCGAGGGGGGGGATGGACAGCCTATCGATCACCAATTCGATGTTGTGCTTCACGAAGCGATCGAGCTTGATCTGCTCCTCGAGCTGGTACACCTGGCCGTCGACGCGGGCGCGTACGAAGCCTTGCTGCAGATAGCGCTGGAACAGTTCCTCATAGGTTCCCTTGCGGTCCTTGATCAGCGGGGAAAGCAAAGTCACCTTAACCCCGTCCGGGGCTTTGCGGGCTTCCGGCAAGGCCAGCACCGCGTCCGTGATTTCCTGCACCGTCTGGTTTTTCAGGCGCTTTCCCGAAACCGGGCTGCGGGCATGGCCCACGCGGGCGAAAAGCAGGCGCAAGTAATCGTACACCTCGGTGATGGTGCCCACGGTGGAACGGGGATTGTGGCCGGCGCTTTTTTGATCGATGGAAATGGCGGGGGAGAGCCCTTCGATGAGATCCACATCGGGTTTTTCCATGAGTCCGAGGAATTGGCGGGCGTAGGCGGAAAGCGATTCGACATAGCGGCGCTGTCCTTCCGCGTAAATCGTGTCGAATGCCAGCGAGGACTTTCCCGAGCCGGAAAGCCCCGTGATCACCGTCAATTTGTTCTTGGGGAAATCGACGTCGACGTTCTTCAAATTATGGGCGCGGGCTCCCCGCACCCGTATATGGGTATCCGCCATGATTCCAGTGGGTTATAGGATATTACTGAAAATTTGTGCAGCAATCTAAAATAGAAGGGGAATTATGGCAAAAATGATTTTTATTTCGTTAAAGGCAAAAAATAATATCTGGGAACATATAATCCATCGTTAAAAATATGGCGATCATTTTACTGAAATCCGTTTTCGGTTGGGCTATCCTATAGACATCAACTTTCGGGCGGGGATCTCCACATGAAAAGAAAATTGATCATCGGACTCGCCTCCCTTTCGCTCATCGCCTGCGCCGGCATGCAGAATTCTCCTCAGACTTCGTTGAATCGCCAGCTGGTCCGCGCGGCGGAAGCCGGCCACACTCAGGAGGTCATCGCACTCTTAAAGGCGGGTGCCGACATTGAATCCCATGATGCCGAGGGTTTCACGCCTTATCTCGCCGCTTCCAGCAAGGGGCATCTCGAAACCATGCGCCTGCTCAAGGGGTTGGGCGCCAAGACCATGGTCGACGAGAAATATTTGGACAGCCGCTTCGTGGCTAAAGTTCAGTAACCCAATCCCAAGCTAGCGCCGGGCCGTCTTGGAAAGCGCCGTGATGAGAGCGGTCGCCTTTTCCGCCGCAGCGGTGACAAAAAACCCGTCCAGGCTTTCCAAGCCCTCCCAAGCATGGGAAGCCTCCTCCGCGCTCTCCATGAATCCGACATGACAGAGAAGAATGATCGCAGGATTTCCATTTTTCGCCGCCGCGGCCATGGCGGAAAGGGCTTCCCGCTTCGCTCGGGGCGCATGCGCCTTGCCGGCTTCAAAATCCAATTCGGCCACGGGATGGAGGACGACAAGATCCGCCCGCGATGCGGCGGCGCGGGCTTCCTCCGCCGTGAACACGATGGGTGCCACGGCCAGGCCCGCCGCAGGCGCTTCGGCCAGAACTTCGATCTCCCGGCCGAAACCGATGCCGCTTTCCTCCAGGTTGGTCCGGAACATGCCGTTGAGCAAACCCAAGGTGGGAAAGTTCTGCACCCCGGCCGCCCCGAGGGTTTTCAAATCCTGGAAAAAGGATTCGCTCAGCAGAAAGGGATCGCTGCCGCAAATTCCCGCGAACACGGGAATGGAAACCGCGGACAGAATTTCGCCGATGGCGGCGCGCATTTTTTCATTGGCATTCCCCAGCGGACGCAAGCCGCCTAGCAAGGCGTTTGGGGAGGGCAAAAAGTCGGGATGGAAAACCAGGAAATCCGCCCGCGTTTTTTCCAGGGTTCGGGCCGATGCGATATCGTGGGCGGCGGCGGCCCAAACGGGTTTCCCGGCCAAGCGTCTTTCATGCAGCCGGTCCAACAAGGCCCTCGCGATGGGATGGTCGGGACGGGTTTTCATGGCGATGAATTCCCATTCGCATCGGCGGAAAGCACGGTGTCGAAAGCCCTTAACAGGGCCGTTGAAAAAGCCGGGTCATTGATGTGGCAGGGGAGGCGCATCAGGCGTTTCCGGATCGGGGCCCGAAGCCGTGACTCGAGTTCCGTGAACAGAGCCGCATCGGCGCCGGGATCGTGGAAAGGCATGCCGGGGGCGTCCAACTCGGACAGTCCCCTTTAGGGAATCACCACCGCCACGGGTCCGACGGCCCGGTTCAGCTTGTCTGCCATCCAACGCGCGATGATCCGGCATTCCTCCGCAGTCGTGCGCATCAAAGTGATCAAGGGCGTATGCCGAAGCAGGTTACGGCCACGGAAGGCGGCGGGCATCGTATTCATGGCGCCGAAGTTCACCATGTCCAGCGCTCCCAGGCTGATCACCGCGGGGATGGCCCGCCGCGCCAACACGTCCAGGCGATCCGGCCCGCTGCGAAAAATCCCCCCCACCACTTCATCCGCTATTTCCGTGGTGGTAATGTCCAGAATGGCCTGAACCAGGCCCTGTTCCGCGTAAGTTTCCAGGGCTTTGCCGCCGGAGCCCACGGCGTGGAAAACCAGGGCGTCCCATCCGCGTTCCTCCAATCCATGACGCACCCGTTCGACGCAGGGAGTGGTGACGCCGAACATGGTGAGCCCGGCCGCCGGGGCCGACTGCATGGGCTCCTTTGGAGCCAAAGCCATGCCCGCGATGGCGTGTCCCGCGTTCCGCAACACGGGGCGTGAGATGCGGTTCAATCCGGCCAAGTCGACCACGGGGTGCACCAAGGTCAAATCGCTGATGCCGACATAAGGGGAAACGTCCCCGCTGGCCAAGGTGGAGACCAGCAGCTTCGGGATACCCACCGGCAAGGCTTGCAGCGCGGGCGCGATCAGCGACGACCCCTCCGAACCTCCCATGCCCACCACGCCCGCCACTTTTCCCTCCTTAAACTCCGCGAGCAGATAGTGGGTCAAGGATTCCCCCATGGCCTTCAGCGCCGCGCTCTTCTCCACCTGTCGGAAAACCCAATCCGCTCCCCGGGGATGCCGGGCGGCTACGAAATCGCGCGTCACTTGGGGAACAACCACGGGCGGTTCCTTGATGCCCACGTCCACCAGCACGGTAATCGCGCCGGCGTCGCGCGCGCATTGCGCGAGAAACGCCATTTCCCTTCCCTTGCTGTCCAAGGTGGCGACGGCGTAAACCGCGGGACTCCTCATGTCTCTTTCCCGCCGATTTCGGATTTATCCGCACCCGCTCCGATGGGAGATGCCAGCCAGGCGTAGAGGGTTTTGCGGGTGATGCCCAAAGTCGCCGCGGCTCGGCTTTTATTGCCGTCGCTTTCCCCCAAGGCGCGTTTGGCCATGGCGTGCCGGTCGACCCGATAGGGCTGCACCGTTGTGACTGCCGGTTGGGCGGCGATTCCCGCGGCATGCGGCGAAAAATGCTTGCCTTCCAGCAGCAAGCCGTCCTCGAGTAGCGCGGCCTGGCTGATCACGTGCTGCAACTCCCGCACGTTTCCCGGCCAGGAATGGCCGCGCAGCCGGGTTAAAAACCGTTCCGAAACCCCGGTGATTTTGCGCCCGAGCTGAACTTGCAGTCGGGCCAGGATATCCTCGATGAGCGTGGTCAAATCTTCCGTTCGTTCCCTTAGGGGCGGGACGCTTACGGTCACGTTGTTCAAACGGTGGTATAGATCCGCCCGGAAGCGCCCCGTTTCCACCCGCTTGGAAGGCTTTGGTTGGACGCGGCGATGATGCGCACGTTGACAGGAATCAACTGCTCGCCGCCGATGCGGGTGATCTCGCGTTGCTGGATGGCCCTGAGTAGGGCCACCTGTCCATGCGGGCTGAGATCGGCGATCTCATCCAGGAAAAGGGTGCCTTGCTGGGCCAACTCGAATTTTCCCAGCCGACGGCGATCGGCCCCGGTGAAAGCGCCTTTCTCATGGCCGAACAGCTCGCTTTCGAGGAGGGAATCGGGAATGGCCCCGCAATTCAGGGTCACGAAGGGATGATTGGATCGTTGCGGATGATGCTGATGGATTTGGATTGCGACCAACTCTTTGCCCGCCCCGGATTCCCCTTCGATGCAGACGTTGACGTCGAATGGAGCGATGCGCTTTACCAGCTGAAAAAGATTCTGCATGCAAGTGCTTTGCCCCAGCATTTGTCCGAGACCCCTGGCCTCCGGTCCGCTGTTGGGCCGAACCAAGGTTCCGCGGAATCGGCGGATGGTGCTGTGCAAGATGCCTTCGACCGGCAGCCGATCGAATACCGATCCTCCGGCGAAGCCGTCCAGGCGGCAATAACGGAGGAGTTGATCCAAATCGTCGGGTTCGGTGACCATGCCGCCGAAAGCGAGGCAGCGCGGCGAGCGTCGCGATTTTCGGATGGACTCGAGCATGCCGTTCACCTTGGCGATGGCAAGCTGCAATTGATCGCGGCCTTGGCGGACATCATCGGGCTGTCGGGTGAGACCGATGTGCAGGATGAGGGTTTCCACCCCCGCCTCGGCGAATTGCCGGGCCTCGGCGGCATCGAAAACAAATCCGTAGGTTTCGAAACCCAGGCTGCGGGCTTTTATCAACATGCCCATTTCAGCCGTGGGGTTCAGTCCGATGCTGTCGAGATGGGAACGCAGATTTCCATCCAAAAGTCCGATGGCCGGCCAATTGGTGATCCCATGGACCCCCAATTTTCGGTACTCGCTCAGGATCTCATCGATCGGTACTTCCGAGTCTCCGGCTAAAATTCCGGCCACCACCTTTGCCATGCGCGCCGCCGGAAGAATGTGCTGTTTCAGCAATTCCCGGGTTTGCTGATTGGCGCTTCCGAAAGGCAGATAAGAGGCCAACGATCCATGCCCCAGATTGCGGAAGGCTCCGGCGTTCAAGGCGAGCAAGATGTCGGCTCCGGCCTCTACCGCGTTCCTGGCCACTTGTCCTGACCCGGCCACCACGGCTAAAATGGGTTTGAAAGAATCGGACTCGGTTTCTAATCTTCCGTCCACCGATTTGAATTTCGTTTTCTCATCTCCGATATCCGGAGAAAGCGAACCCGTATCTTTTTTATCCATATTATTGTTTATGATATATACAATAGTCATAACATTTTAAACTAATTTTATAAAAAACACGCACTCGGTTTCAAAATCCTTTAAATTGAATGTTTTTTGCATATAAAGGATTCCATAAACAATGTTTTTTTAGGCACGAAATTCGCTCCATGTGTGAACTCTCTGTGAGAGATCACCGCAGGTGTCTTTGAAAAGCGGTGTGGCGGCCAGCACATCTTTGGGGGATTGAGCGGCGGGTTTTATGATGCGGCCAGCGCGTCCGATTTTGGGGGGAAGATCGCCGTCCATGAAAGGACGGCGATCTTTTTTTTGGGCGATCTTTTTTTCCGCTCCGCTCACAGTGAACACAACCCGGAAAATTTTCACGCGCGGATTTTTTTGGGTTGAAGACGACGGATAGTTTTTCTTCCTTTGTTTCTGCAGTAGTGAAAGCGCGGCTGAAAAAAACCACACTACTCCGGGACGAGAAGGGCCACCATCAATGAAGAGAGGTTTTGCGATGAAGAGCAGAGGGATTAGGCTGCTGATCGGGATTGCCGGGGCGTGTGCCAGCTTGCCAGCCGCGGCGCGCGCCGAGTTGGTGAGGAATCCCACGGCGGTGGGTGCGAATTTCGACTTGGGCCAGGTCGTTCGGGGTTATGTTGAAAATTCCGCCAACAACAATGGAACCCTTAATGGTCAAGTACTTACTCGAACGGGCGTTTATGTCACCGAATCCGGGATTTACAACGACCGATTGTCCATTCGCCTTACTGTGGGTGGACTATTCTGGTATCCCTTGACGGAAGGAAATTCCTTCGCCACCCGGTTAATTCATTTCGGACCGGGTGTGGGGCAAGCCCAGGGAGAGTACGCCTTTGGAGACGTGAAAAGTCCGGCGGCCAAGCTGCAATTCGGCTTGTTTCCGCTCAAGTATAATCCCGATGCTAAAAACTTGGGCGAGTATCTATATCGCAGCGGAACTTATCCCGGATACATTCAGACGGGGGGATGGTCCTTCCTCGACGCGGCTGCCTATATGGCCCAGGGCGCTCGCTTGAATCTTTCCACGTTTGGGGGTAAGGTGGTTCATGATGCCACGGTTTTCATGGAGCGCGATATCGAACCCAATGGGGATTTGTCTCCGGGCTATATGCTGACGCTGAAACCCGCATCATTTTTTGAATTCGGCGGCGGGGTGGTCTGGGCGCATGGTTTCCAGTTGAGAGCGGATACCGTAGTGGCCCCCAACATAGCCGGAAACGCCTACGACAAGACCAACGGCAGACCTCTCGCGGCGGACGGGCTAGGCATCGACACCAGCGCAGCCTGTTTGGCGGATCCCACCCGGGCCGCATGCGCCGGAGTTCCTAGCAACGCCATCGGGTATTACACCTTCAAAGGTTTCAAAGTCATGGCGCGGACCTCCCTGGATTTCGGCGCCATGTTGAATAGCGAAGCCATCCCTCCCGGCAGCTTCAAGCTTTACGGAGAAATGGCTTTGTTGGGAGTCAAGGATTATCCCTATTACTATGCCAAGAAGATCGAGAGAATGCCCATGATGGTCGGATTGGACATTCCGACTTTCAGGCTCCTGGATATGCTTTCCGTCGAGGTTGAGAGCCGCAAATCTCGGTTTCCGGACAACATCAGCAGCACCTTGCAAACCTCGCTTCCCGTGCCGACGGATGCGCCCCAAAATTATCCGGACACCTCCACATACACGAAGGATGACATACACTGGTCCATTTATGCCCGGAAACGGATTCGCGACGGCATATCGCTATGCGCCCAGGCGGCCAGCGATCATTTCCGCCCTTTTGATAATCTGGCGGCCCCGTCCTATATGTCCGCCACCAATCGAACCGGTCAATGGTATTACATCTTCCGGTTGGAAATCGGGATTTAAGAGAGACAAGGAATGATGCCGTTCATATCCAAAGGCCAATCCGCCGTTTTTTTGATCGCCACAGCCATGGCCTGCCTTTCCATGCCGGTTACAATCCGGGCCGAATTGGAAAGACATCCGAAGCAAATCGGTGCGTCGATCGATATCGGTCAGGTTGAAAAAGGCAAGGATGAGCAAAGTTACGAGGCCAAGGGCACCGTCATCACGCGCACGGGCGTTTTCATCGCCTATTCCGCCACCTATGATAAGAAACTGGATATCAGCTTGGTGGTAGGAGGTTTGTTCTGGTATCCCTTCGTCGTTAAGGCCAACCAGCCTTACGAGCGCCTTCTGCATTTTGGGCCTGGCCTGGGCCTGGCCCAGGCGACCTATGCCTTCGGCGATCCCGCCGCCCCAGCAGCCAAGCTGCAATTCGGATACTTCCCTTTGAAATACAATCCGGATTCCAAGAATTTGGGCGAGTATTTATACCGCAGCGGCACTTACCCGGGGTATATCTGGAACGGCGGATGGTCCTATATCAATTCCTCCAGCTATGCCGCCGAGGGTGCGCATTTGACTGTGCCTACTTTTGGCGGCAAGATAATCCACGATTTCACCTTGTTCCTCGAAAGGGACATTGAACCTACCGGCGATTTTTCTCCAGGATATGTATTAACGGTAAAGCCCTTTTCCTTCTTGGAATTGGGGGGTGGAGTGGTATGGGCGCATGCCCTGTCGTTTAACCCCGATAAGTTGACGCCCAAAGACGTTCGGGATCCGGTACTTCAAGTTACCGCTTATGATAAACGCACGGGGCTGCCTTTGACGCCTTATGATTACGTGGATACGTCCACCGTTTGCCTGACTTCAGGAACTTGTACGGGAATTCCGAGCAATGCCCTTGGCTATTACACCTTCAAAGGTCTCAAAACCATGGCCCGGGTTTCCATGGATTTCGGGACTTTGATGAAAGTGGACGCCATCTCTCCGGGTGACTTCAAGCTATATGCGGAATGGGCGCTTTTGGGAGTGCAAAACCAGCCTTTTTACTATGCCCATCGTTCGGAACGCATGCC
>JBGPFT010000044.1:0-10266 GCA_041483475.1 Fibrobacteria bacterium
CCTGCAGATTTACCGGCAACTCCTCGAGCGGGAGCCGGACAACGAAACCGCGCGGAAACGCATCCAGGAAATCGAAACCGCCAAGCCGGAAAGCGAGACGGGGGGCGAAGATTCCGATCGCCGCCCTCCGCGCCCGGGCATGAAGGTGCCGCGCAGGAAAAAATGACATGAAGCCGTCTTCCGGAAGGAATCCCATGCAGTTTTCCGACGTGGTGCAGCTGGCCAAGCTGCTGGACAAAAGCAATCTCACCGAGATCAGCTTTAGCGACGGCAAGTCCCAGATCACGGTGAAGAAGGAGCCTTCCCGGGCCGTTGCCCCCCTCACCTCCCCAGGAGGGCACTCGGGGGCGGCGCCGCTTTCCGCGATGCAGGCTTCCGTTCCGATGGAGGAAAAACCGCCTTCCTCGGAGAAATCCGGCGCCAAGATCAAGGAAATCACCTCGCCCATGGTGGGCACTTTCTACGCCTGTCCCTCCCCCGGGGCGGAGCCGTTCATCCAGGCCGGTTCGGCGGTGAAACCGGGCCAGGTGATTTGCGTCATCGAGGCCATGAAGATCATGAACGAGATCGAGTCGGACGTTTCGGGGACGGTGGAGGAAGTCTGCGTTCCCAGCGAAACCCCGGTGGAATACGGCACCGTCCTGTTCCGCGTACGGGTGGCCTGAGGAAAAAACGTGAACATCGAAGCCCTGCTCAAGGAGATGATGCTCCGCAACGCCTCCGATCTCCATCTTCGGGTCGGGGCCCCGCCCACCTTACGCATCAACGGGGATCTGTACCGCTTGCAGAACGAAAAGGTCACCGCCGAGGAGATGGAGCAGTTCCTGCTCGACGTGATGGATCGCAACCAGAAAGCGCGTTTCGATCAACAGCATGAGTTCGACTTCGCCATCGGCATCCGCGGCGTCGGCCGTTTCCGCGTCAACGCCTTCAAGCAGCGGGGCACCCCCGCGCTGTCCCTGCGCGCCATCCTGAGCGTGGTGCCGGCCTTCGAGCAACTCGGCCTGCCCGAGGTGATCCGCGACATCTCCCTGCGCAAGCGCGGGCTCATCCTGGTGACGGGCACCACGGGTTCGGGCAAGAGCACCACCTTGTCCTCGATGGTCGATCACATCAACGAGCATACCTCGTCGAACATCATCACCATCGAGGATCCCATCGAATTCCTTTACCGCGACAAGAAGAGCATCATCTCCCAGCGCGAAGTGAACCAGGACACGGGCTCCTTCGCCGCGGCCCTGCGCGCCGCCTTCCGCCAGGACCCCGACGTGATCCTGCTCGGGGAAATCCGGGATCAGGACACCATGTCCATCGCCCTCACCGCGGCCGACACGGGCCATTTGGTGCTGTCGACGTTGCACACCATGAACGCCGTGGAAACCGTGAACCGCATCGTGTCCTTCTTTCCGCCCCACCAGCACCAGCAGGTGCGGCTCACGCTGTCGAGCACCTTGGTGGCCATCGTCACCTTGCGCCTTTTAGTCCGCAAGGACGGCCGTGGCCGCATCCCCGCCTGCGAAATCCTGGTCAGCAACGCCACCGTGCGCGACATCCTGACGCAACCGGAGAACACCCACCTGCTCGACGCCTGCATCCGCGAGGGGACCACCCAATACGGATCGCAATCCTTCGACCAGTCCATGCTGAAACTCTACCACGACGAGCAGATCAGTTACGAGACGGCCCTGCACCACGCCAGCAATCCCGACGACTTTGAACTCAAGGTGCGCGGGGTCGAGGGTACGTCCGACCGGAGTTGGATCCAGGGTGTTTAAGAAAATCCTCGTGGCCAATCGCGGGGAAATAGCCCTGCGCGTCATCCGCACCTGCAAGGAGATGGGGATCTCCACCGTGGCGGTGCATTCCACGGCCGACACCCATTCCCTGCACGTGCATTTCGCCGATGAAGACATCTGCATCGGTCCGCCGGCCGGAAAGCAGAGCTATCTCAACATGAAGCAGATCCTGGCGGCGGCCGAGCTCACCAACGCCGACGCGGTGCATCCCGGCTACGGCTTCCTGTCCGAGAACGCTAAGTTCGCCGAGGTGTGCCGCGAAAACCGCCTGGTGTTCATCGGGCCTTCCCCCGAGGCCATCCGCATGATGGGCGACAAGGCCGAGGCCAAGTCAGCCATGAAGAAATCCGGCGTGCCCACCATCCCCGGGTCGGAGGGGCTGGTGGCCACGTTGGAAGAAGCCGCGATCGCGGCCGGCAAAGTCGGATTTCCCGTCATCGTCAAGGCCGCCGCGGGCGGCGGTGGGCGCGGCATGCGCGTGGCCAAGGACGCCGCGGAGCTGAAGCGGATTTATCCCGTGGCCGCCTCGGAAGCGTTGGCCTGCTTCGGTCGGGGCGACCTTTACCTGGAACGCTATTTCACCGAGCCGCGGCACGTGGAAATCCAGCTCATCGGCGACAGCCACGGCAACATGGTGTATTTGGGTGAAAGGGATTGCTCGGTGCAGCGCCGCCATCAGAAGCTGGTGGAGGAAAGCCCCAGCCCGGCCGTGACGCCGGAGATCCGCAAGCGCATGGGGGAGACCGCCGTGCGCGGCGCTCTGGAGGCGGGCTACGTGAACGCGGGCACCATCGAATTCCTCTACGAAAGGGGCGAGTTCTATTTCATGGAGATGAACACCCGCATCCAGGTGGAGCATCCGATCACCGAATGCGTCACCGGCGTGGATCTCGTGCGCGCGCAAATCCTCGTGGCCGCGGGCGAAAAACTGCCCTTCGCCCAGAAGGACGTGCGCTTCGAGGGGCATGCCATCGAATGCCGCGTCAACGCCGAGGATCCCTTCGACGACTTCAAGCCCTGCCCCGGGACCATCGCCACCTTCCATATGCCCGGAGGCCTCGGGGTGCGCGTCGACACCCATTGCTATGCCGGGTACGCGGTGCCGCCGAATTACGACAGCATGATCGCCAAGCTCATCGTGCACGCGCCCACCCGGCCTGAGGCCATCGCCCGCATGCTTCGGGCCCTGGATGAATTCGTGATCGAGGGCGTCAAGACCACCATTCCCCTGCACAAAAAAATCCTCCGACACCCCCGTTTCGCCCGGGGCGAATACAGCACCAAGTTCCTGGAGCAGTATCCGGAATTGCTGAAGGAATAGTCCTCACTCCCCGACCCCCCTCTCCTTCTTAAACATGTCGCTTCGTCTTTACAACACCGCCACGCGCGGACTGGAACCGTTCGAACCCCTGACCCCGGGGATGGTTCGCCTTTATTGCTGCGGGCCCACCGTATATCACTTCGCCCATATCGGCAATTTGCGCACCTATGTGTTCGAGGATTTGCTGCGCCGCGCCCTGGAAGCCGAAGGATACGCGGTGCGCCATGTCGTCAACATCACCGACGTGGGACATCTCACCTCCGACGCGGACACGGGCGAGGACAAGATGGAGAAGGGCGCGCGCCGCGAGGGCAAAAGCGCCTGGGAAATCGCCGAGTACTATACGCAGGCTTTTTGGAAGGATTGGAAAGCCCTGAATCTGCTATGGCCTAACGAGTGGCCGCGCGCCACGGCCTATATTCCGGAACAAATCGCCTTGATTGGGGAATTGGAGAAGAAAGGTTTCGCTTATTCGATCCGCGGCGACGGCGTGTATTTCGACACGGCCAAATTTCCCCGTTATCCCGACTTCGCCAGGCTCGATCTCGAAGGCATGCAGGCCGGGGCGCGCGTAGTGTTGGCGGAAGGGAAGCGCAATCCCACCGACTTCGCCTTGTGGAAGTTTTCGCCGCCGGAAACCAAGCGTGCCATGGAATGGGATTCGCCTTGGGGCAGGGGGTTTCCCGGTTGGCATTTGGAATGCTCGGCCATGGCCATGAAGCATTTGGGCGAAACCCTCGACATCCATTGCGGCGGCTCCGATCATATCCGGGTGCATCACACCAACGAAATCGCCCAAAGCGAATGCGCCACGGGCAAACCTTTCGCGCGCTTCTGGCTGCACGGCGGCTGGCTGCTCGAAGCCCCCGATGAAAGCGGCGGGGGCGGCAAGATGTCCAAGTCGGCGGGTGAATTCGTCACCCTTGAGGTCTTGATCCGGCGCGGATGGTCGGCCATGGATTACCGCTATTTCTGCCTCACGGCGCATTACCGGAATTATCTCCGCTACAGCGAGGCGGCCCTCGACTCGGCGCGCGATTCCCTGCGGAACCTGAGAAAAAAGACCGATCCCCTGATCGGCAAGGCGGTTCCCGTCCGTTCCGATCAGGGGAGGGAATGGCGCGATCGCTTCTTCGAGGCCATCGACGACGATCTCAATTTCCCGCAGGCTCTGGGCGTGTTTAATCTCATGCTCAAGGACGAGGAGGTAAGCGAAGGCGAACGCGCCGCCCTGGTCGCCGCCTTCGATCGCTTGTTAGGCCTGGGGCTCACGGAACCGCCACCCTCGGACTCCGGATCCTTGCCCGAGGATTTATTGCCGCTTTGGGCGGAACGGAACGAAGCCCGCAAACGCAAGGACTGGGCCCGCAGCGACGCCATCCGAGAACAATTCCACGCTCGGGGTTATGCCTTGAAGGACAATAAGGACGTGTCGATGGGATGGGAGAAGATTTGAACGCTCGTCTCGGTATGCCTCCGGCTACTCGACGAGCGAAGCTCCGTTTGTCGAGTAGCCCGCCATGCGGGCGTACCGAGACAAACGATCTTGTTCAATCTTGAAACACAAAATGACCTCGTTTCCAGAGGGAAGGCGGGGGATGTATCTTCTCAAACCGTAGTCGGAAAACCAAGGCGGAAAGCATGCGCATCGTATTGAACGACAAGGAGAAGGACAAGGAGAAAGACGAGGGAGCCATGTCTCTCACCAAGGAAATCGTCGAGTCCTTTCTCAAGCTGCGGAAAATATTCCTTTGGTCCCAGGTGGACGATCAAAGCGCCGAGCGCATCGTGAAGCTGCTTTTATACCTCGATACCCAGAACCAGGACGATATCACCCTCTATATCAACAGCCCGGGCGGCGTCATTTCCTCCGGCTTGGCCATTTACGACGCCATGCAGGCGGTAAAATCCGACGTGGCCACCGTGGTATGCGGGCAGGCGGCCAGCATGGGAGCCTTGCTGCTGGCCGGCGGGCATAGGGGAAAGCGCTTTGCCTGGCCCAACGCCCGCGTCATGATTCACCAGCCCCTGGTTTCCGGCCAGATCTACGGTCCGGCCTCGGACATCGAAATCCAGGCGGAGGAGATGCTGCGCATCCGCCAAACCCTGAATGAAATCCTCGCCCGCCACAGCGGCCATCCCATCGCCAAGATCGAATCGGACACCGACCGCGATTACTTCATGACGGCGGAGGAAGCCAAGGTTTACGGCATGGTGGATGCCGTTGAGAATCGGCTTTAACTTTTTGAGCCTTTTCGACAGGATCCGCCAAGGCCTTTCGCGCACGCGGCAGTCCATGGCGCGCGAAGTGCGGGCGGTATTCGGCCAGGGCAAACTCACCGACGAAGCCATCGAGGCGTTGGAGGAAAAACTCCTCGCCGCCGATATCGGTTGGGATACGGCCCATCTCATCCTGGAAGGGGTGCGCAACCGCGCCCGGGGAATGGAAATCGATGCCGCTCAGCTGCTGGCCTGGATGGCCGACGAGGCGGCGGATTTGTTTCGGGAAGCGCCCATCCGGGATCCCGACGCGAAGCCGCGCGTCATCGTCTTCGTGGGGGTGAACGGTGCGGGCAAAACCACTTCCATCGCCAAGTTGGCGAAACATTTCTCCGCGCGAGGGCAAAAAGTCCTGCTCGCGGCCTGCGACACCTTTCGCGCCGGTGCCATTTCCCAGCTTGAACTGTGGGCGAAGCGCGCGGGAGTGGAGATGATCCGGCATCAGGAAGGCGGGGACGCGGCGGCCGTGGCTTACGACGCTTACGTCGCGGCCAAGGCGCGCGGCGCGGATTTGCTTTTGATCGACACCGCCGGCCGACTCCACACCCAGGACAACCTGATGAAAGAGTTGCGCAAGCTCGTGCGGGTGCTCCGGAAGCACGACCCCTCTCTTCCCCACGAGGCTTTGCTCGTCATCGACGGCAATACGGGACAGAACGCCTTGTCGCAATTCAAGGGCTTCGAAGCCGCCATTCCGCTGGACGGACTGGTGGTGACCAAGCTCGACGGCACGGCGAAAGGAGGCGCGGTGTTGACGCTTTCCCGCGAATTCGGCGTACCGGTGCGCTGGGCGGGAGTGGGAGAAGGCCTGGAAGACCTGGTTCCCTTCGACCGCAAGGCGTACGCGGAGGGGCTTTTTGGATTGTCCGAGTCCTTGTAGTTTTCAGAGATGAGCAAGCTGATATTTGCAATCCTGGTTTTTGCCCTCGGAGCCTGCCGGGAAATCCGGTATCAGCCGGGCGACGAGTTTGTAAATTCCTATGTGGAACTCAAGCTGGCATCGGTGGCGTTGACCGGGGATCCGAACCGGGCCAACGAGATCCGAAGGGTGATCCTGGCGCAGTGCGGAATGACGCCGGCGGAATTCCACGAGCGTTTCGTTCGGCTCGGAAATCACCCGGAGGCCTGGAAATCGTTCCAGGATCAGGTGGTGAAACGGATCGACGACTTTCAAAAGGAGCGAAAAGGAGAAGTTCATGGCCCTTGACGTGGTGCAATTGACCAGCGAAAATTTCGAGAAGGAAGTCGGGCAATTCCCGGGCACCGTGATGATCGATTTCTGGGCGCCCTGGTGCGGCCCTTGCCGCATGGTGGCCCCCATCGTGGAGGAATTGGCCAAGGAATACCAGGGCAAGGCCAAGGTGGCCAAGCTCAACACCGACGAAGCGCCCGACATCGCGGGCCGTTACGGCATCCGCAGCATTCCCACCATGCTTTTTTTCAAGAACGGTGCGGTCACCCAGCAGCTCGTGGGGGCTTACCCCAAGAGCAAAATCGTGGAAAAACTCAACGCCGCTCTCTAAGCCCATGCGTTTCGCCGCCATCGCGCTGATCTTGTCTCTGGCCCCGTTTGCCCGGGCCGGGGATGCCAAGCTCGTGCAGTGGAAATCGTTCAATCCCGGGCTCAAGAGCGCCGGCGCTTCCGGGAAATACGTGTTCGTAGACATCTACGCCGATTGGTGCGGATACTGCAAGCAGCTCGACGAGACGACCTTCAAGGCCGACCGCGTGATCACGGAATTGGACAAAAACTTCGTCAGCATCAAGCTCGATGCCGATGGCAAAGATCCTATCGCCTGGAAAGGCGAGAAAATGGCCGAACGGGATCTGGCCTCGCTTTGGGGCGTGGACGGGTTGCCCACCTTGATCTTCCTCAGCCCCAAGGGAGAGGTCATCGGGAGCTTCTCCTCTTACGCCGACCCCAAGCTCATGATGCAACTCCTCACCTACATCTCCTCGGGAGCGCGCGAACGCAAGGTCAGTTTCGACGACTTCATCAAGCGCCCGGGCTGAGGCCGGATCTACCTTTGCCCCATGGATTGGCGAGATCTTTTCCGCCCAGGGGGTTTTTCACTTCTCGTCATGTTCCCCAGCGCCGTTTCCGCCGGCTTGGCATTTTCCGGCAACCTGGGAGTTCAAGCCCACCCAAATTTTTCCAGCCCCGGCTTCGGTTATAACTTCACCGCTTATTACAAATTCGACGATCAAATCCTGCTAGGAGTCCAGTCCGGGCAGGGCGTGGCGGGAAAAGCTTCCGCCATTCCCGTGTTGGGCGCCCTTTACGCGCGGCTGCCTTTGGGCCGCGTGATCATGCCGGTTTTTACCGCCGAATGCGGAACCGTCCTGGCCGATTCCTCGCGTTTCCTCTGGCGCGCGGGAGGCTTGTTCGACATCCGCAACGGGCGCCGCTCCAGCCTACTTTTAGGTTCCGAATACGAGGGCCACAGCAAAGGCCGCGGGGGCTTGGTGTTTCGCGGCGGCTTGCTGATTGAGTTTTAACGGCAATATTTATTGGAGCGGTGATCTCACCTTTTCCTGCTCCCCCTCTCCATCCGTTTAGGGATGGAGAGGGGGCCGGGGGGTGAGGTGTTCCCGGGCCCATTTCTCCGCCGCCGCGACATCGATCAGTTCGCCCTCCAATTGCAGCTCGAAGCTTTCCCGGATCATCCGCCCTAAATCGGGTCCGGGCTTCAACCCCAACGACAGCAGGTATTTCCCGGACAGGAACGGCTTCGGTTTTTGCGCCAACACGTCGAGTTTTTTCGATTGCTCCAACAGCCAATCCCCTGCGGGAAAATCCCCGTTCAGGGATTCCTCGGCCGTGCGGCCCAGGTGATCGGCCTTGGCCACGCGTACCAGCTTTTCGATGTCCACTCGCAGAGCCAAGCGCCGGATGGCGCCGGGTTTCACCTCGTGGCGGGCTTTGTGCAGCAACGCGGGCTTGAGATGTTCGCGCACGAAAATCACGACCGCGTCGATCAGATCGGTTTCCCGTGTGAGACGGGCCAAAAAGGAACGCGTCGGCTCTTCGCCGCGAACATCATGGGCCGGGCTGCGCCAGCGTCCTTCGCTATGCGCCGTGCAGGCGGGTTTGCCGAAATCGTGGCATAGCACGCCCAGCATCAGGGCGAGATTCTCGCTTTCGGTGAACTGTTCCGGTCGCAAGCGAGCGGCCTGATCCAGGGCCAGCAAGGTATGGGACCACACGTCCCCTTCCGGATGCCAATCCGGTTCCTGCGGCACACCGATCAAAGCCTGTAGTTCGGGAAAATACCGCAGCAACCCCAAACGCCGCATCCATTCGAAGCCGAGCGAAGGCCGCGCGGACTTGAGCAGCAGCTTTTTGATTTCGCCGCAGATCCGTTCCCGCGGCAATTCTTCCAGCGGCTGCGCCGCGCACAGGCGCTGGGTCAAGGGATGAATGTCGAATTCGAAACGCGCGGCGAATTGCAAAGCGCGCAAAGCGCGCAAAGGGTCCTCGGAGAAAGCCGGAGAAACATGGCGCAGGATTTTCCGGCGCAGATCCTCCCGGCCCCCATGGCTATCCGCCAATTCCATGTGCGGTAGCCGGAAACCCATGGCGTTGATGGTGAAATCGCGGCGCGAGGAGGCGACGGTGAAATCCAATTTTTCCTCGGGCCGCATCTCGAAGCCCCGGTGACCCATCCCGGTTTTGTTCTCCGTGCGGGGCAGCGAGAAGTCGTAGATCCGGCCTTCCGCAGCCAGGGTTACGACTCCGAAGGATCTTCCCACCAGATTGGGCTTTCCGTAACCCATGAGCAGAGTCAGCAACGTCTCCATGGACAGGCCATGGACTTCGATATCAAGATCCCCGCAGGAAAGCCCCAGCAAAAAATCTCGCACCCAGCCGCCGACGATATAAGCCTCGCCGCCTGCGGCGCGAATGCCCTGGGCCATGGAAAGCAGCAACGGCGGCAAGGATGCTGCCGGATTCATAAGCTGTCTTCCGAGTCTTTACGGCTTTCCAGCTTTTCGACCGCGCTTGAATCCCTGCGCTTCGCCGAGTCGAGTTCCTTTTTGCATTCCTCCAATTCCTGTTCCGCGAACCGTTTTTGATCCTCGCTCAAATCCTGGTGGTCCAATCTTGCCTGTACCTCATCGCATTTCAGTTTCACTATCGGAGCAGCACAGCCTGAGATGCAGTAAAAAAACCAAATAAACAAAAATATCTCAAAAATCAAAATCACACCTTGAAATCGGAGATCATGGGAGGGATTATACGATTCGATATTCATTGTTATGGGGGCAAGACAATAACTAAATTCCCGCCTCCCTTTGCGGAAAAAGGCGATGCAGAAAGCAAGGGTTTCGGGCCAACGTAGCTCAGCTGGTAGAGCACCTGATTTGTAATCAGGCGGTCGCGGGTTCGAATCCCTTCGTTGGCTGAATTTACCGGATTCCGGGTCGAATGGGCCGGGAGAAGGGTTTGAAAAGGGTCGATGCCCGAGTGGTTAATGGGGGCGGACTGTAAATCCGCTGGCTATGCCTACGGCGGTTCGAATCCGTCTCGACCCATTTCAAAAAAATGGGAAAGTCCTGTGTTTCGTTCGTGGAGGGCAGGAAAAAAGAAAATCGGGGTGGGCGAGCTTAACTCAATTGGTAGAGTACCACCCTTCCAAGGTGGCTGTTGACGGTTCGAGTCCGTTAGCTCGCTCCACCCGCCCGATATTCCGCTGTAAACGAAATCCCGACCAAGTCGGAGCGGTCAATTGGGCCCAAATAGCTCAGGGGTAGAGCACTTCCTTGGTAAGGAAGAGGTCTCGGGTTCAATTCCCGACATCGGCTCTTATTTCTAAGCGATCATGAGGCGTGAAAATAAAAGTGTGATTTAATTATTCATTATAAACA
>JBGPFT010000045.1:0-10242 GCA_041483475.1 Fibrobacteria bacterium
CCACGCGCGACACCTCCATCGAGGAAATCGATGCGCTGCTCAAGAAGGCCGCCGACACCTATCTCAAGGGTTACCTCGGCGTTACCAATGAGGAATTGGTTTCCACCGATTTCATCCACGACAGTCGTTCCTCGATTTACGACTCGTTGGCCACTTTGCAAAACAACCTGAAAGGCGAAAAGCGCTTCTTCAAGATCGTGTCCTGGTACGACAACGAATGGGGTTATTCCAATCGGGTCGTGGACTTGGTGAAGCATATGGCCGCCAAAGACGGTCGGTGAACGTGGCCAAGCTTTTCGTCGAAGAGGTCGACGTCCGCGGCAAGCGCGTGCTGGTGCGCGTGGACTTCAACGTCCCGATCAAGGATGGAAAGGTCGAAAGCGACAAACGCCTGCGCGAATCCCTGCCCACTTTGAAATACTGCCTCGATCGGGGCGCATCGCTGGTGTTGATGAGCCATCTCGGCCGTCCCGACGGTAGGAAGGCCGAGAAATACAGCCTTCGTCCCGTGGCCATGCGCGTCCAGGAATTATTGGGACGTCGGGTGAAATTCCTCGACGATTGCGTGGGCCCCGAAGTTGAGAAAGCCTGCGCCGATCTCAAGCCCGGCGAAGTCGTATTGCTTGAAAACCTTCGCTTCCACATCGAGGAAGAGGGGAAGATCAAGAATAAGGACGGAACTTCGATCCAGGCGGATCCGGAAGCCGTCAAAGCCTTCCGCGCCTCCTTGACCCGCTTGGGCGAAGTTTATGTGAACGACGCATTCGGCACAGCGCATCGTGCGCATTCCTCCATGGTGGGCGTGGAATTGCCGCAGCGCGCCGCCGGATATTTGATGAAGAAGGAACTGGATTTCCTGGGCCAGGCCCTGGAAAAGCCGGCGCGTCCTTTCATGTCCATCATCGGCGGGGCGAAAATCTCCGGGAAAATCGACGTGATCGAGGCGCTGCTGCCCAAGGTGGACAAGTTGCTCATCGGCGGAGGCATGGCTTATACTTTCCTTAAGGCGATGGGGATGGAAATCGGCAAATCGCTGTGCGAGATCGATAAGGTCGATTTGGCGAAAAGCCTGTTGCAAAGGGCCGGAGGCAAATTGCAGTTGCCCATCGACTACCAGGTCACCGACCGTCTCGACTTCGCCGCCCGCACCATCGGATCGCCGCTACGGGTCGTGCCGCGCGAAGGCATTCCCGCCGACGCGGAATCCGTGGACATCGGCCCGAAAAGCGCGGAACTTTTTTCCTCCATCATCCTCGGGGCCAAAACCGTGGTGTGGAACGGTCCCATGGGCGTGTTCGAAATCGAAGCCTGCGCCCAAGGCACCTATGCGGTGGCCAAGTCCCTGGCAGGTGCCACGGCCAAGGGAGCCATCACCATCGTCGGAGGCGGGGATTCGGCCGCCGCCATCGAACAGATGGGATTGGAAGGCCGGGTTTCCCATGTGTCCACCGGAGGCGGGGCCTCATTGGAATTCCTCGAAGGCAAAGCCTTGCCCGGCGTCGTCGCGTTGTCCGAAAGGTGAACATGCGCCGTAAAATCCTGGCTGGAAACTGGAAAATGTTTAAGACGGTAACCGAATCGGCCGACTTGGCCAAGGCGATCGCCGACGCGCTCAAAGTCTCACCTTCGGCGCATGAAGTGGTGGTTTGTCCCACCTATGTGGCGCTGGATCGGGTTTCCGCGGCCATTGCCGGTTCTTCCGTTCTGCTCGGGGCTCAGGACATGCATTGGGAATCCCAAGGGGCGTATACGGGAAAAATCTCCGGCGACATGCTAAAGGCCTTGAGCGTCGCCTATGTCATCCTCGGCCATTCCGAGCAAAGGACTTTTTTCCACGAAACCGACGAAACCGTGAACAAGAAAATCCGCAAGGCGCTGATCGACGGCCTCAAAGCCATCGTATGCGTGGGGGAGACCTTGGCCGAGCGCGACTCCGGCGTCACCGAAAAAATCGTGGAAAGACAGGTGCGTGGGGCTTATGCGGGGCTTTCCGCCCAGGACGTTTCCAACACCGTCATCGCCTATGAACCGGTATGGGCCATCGGCACGGGTCGCAACGCCACGGCGCAGCAGGCCCAGGACGTCCATCGCTTCATCCGCAGCCTCATGGCTTCCATTTACGACCGACAAAGCGCCGACGCCGTGCGCGTCCAATACGGCGGCAGCATGAAGCCGGAAAACGCGAAAGAGCTGCTTTTGCAGCCCGACGTGGACGGAGGACTTATCGGGGGCGCTTCCTTGAAGGCCGATTCCTTCTTAGGTATTATTCGGGCCGCTTAAAAACGATTATGGGTATCGGATTCACCTTACTGCTTATCCTGCACGTGTTGCTCTGCCTTTTCATCATTCTTTTGGTGGTGGTGCAGAACGACAAGGGCGGCGGCTTGGCCGGAGCCTTCGGCGGCATGGGCGGCGGAGCCGCCTTCACGGGCAGCTCGGCGGTGACCATCCTGACCAAGATCACGCAATGGACCGGAGCTTTGGCCTTCGCGGTGTTGATCATTCTCAACGCCATGAGCCTGAAGGCGCATCGCTCCGCCCAAAGTCAAAGCGAACTGAAGAGCGCCCGCAGGGGGCTTTCCGCGGTGTTGCCTCCCACGCCCATGGGCGCGTCGGCCATACCCGGTTTGCGCGGCGGCCAAGCGTCTCCGTCGGCGCCCATTCCCGGTTTGGGACAAGGTCCGGCCCGAGTTCCCGGAAAATAAGCGCGCCCATTCCATTTGGATTTCGCGGTCGTGGTGAAACTGGTAGACACGCAAGTTTGAGGGGCTTGTGGGGTAAAACCCATGACGGTTCAAGTCCGTCCGACCGCACCAATTAAATGTTTCTTCTTTACCTCGTCCCCAAGAACTGGCTGAGCCGCATGGTGGGCTGGGCCGTGGGGCGGCGCTGGCTTTTCGGTTTTCACCTATTCATCCGCGATGCCTTCATCCGGCATTTTCGGGTCGACGTCTCCGAAGCGGAATCTCCTCTGGCCCAATACCCGACCTTGGGATCTTTTTTCATCCGGCGTTTGCGATCCGGAGCCAGGCCTATCGGGAACACCGCCTTGGTTTCGCCCGTGGACGGTATGCTTACGGAACGCGGAACCTTGGAACCCCGGTCCGATCCCGTTTTAACCCAGGTCAAGGGCATTGGCTACACCTTGCGGAGCTTGCTGGGAGAAAATTGGGAGGCCGACACTTATGTAGGCGGCGCCTTTCTCACTTTGTACCTGGCGCCTTGGAACTATCATCGCATTCACGCTCCGGCCGAGGGAAAAGTGCTGCGCGTCAGCCACATCGCCGGGGCGCTTTGGCCCGTGAATCCGTGGAGCGTGCAGCATATCCCGGATCTCTTCGTCCGCAACGATCGCGTCTTGGTGGAGATGGAATGCGCCGGCGGTCGCGCCTTGATCGCCTTGGTCGGTGCCACCAACGTCGGCCGCATCACCTTGTCCTTTTGCCCCGAATTAGTCGGAAATTCCGGGTCCGGCATCCGCGATTGGAAGCCCGCCGATGAATTGCGTCTCGACAAAGGCGCTGACCTGGGTTGCTTTGAAATGGGATCCACGGTGGTGATGATTCTGGATGCGGGTTGGGCGCGTCGCGTGCGCGCGGAAATCTTCGGGAGCAAGCCGATGCCCGTGCACGTAGGGATGGACCTGGCCTCGTGAGCGCCGCTGCTTCTCCGGCGCAATTGGCGGCTCTGCGGAAATACGCCGTCCCCTTCGCGGCGTTGCGCCCCCCCATCTTCGACTTTTTTCCCGGGGGAAGCCGCCCGGTTTTTCCTTTCGGTATAGACTCCGATCGCGGCCTGGGAATCCTGTTACTGTACGCCTCTTTGTACCGCCCCGGCGGCGAAACTCCGGCGGCGGAAATCGTCGGGGGGCTTTTTGAGTGTCTGGGCCTTGAGGTGTTCAAGTTGAACCGGATTCCCGTTGCCCGCCTGCAAAAGGCTTTGGCTGGCTTGGTCCGCGGAGAGGATCTGGAGGAACAGCGCCGGGTTCCCGGCATTTTGCGGAGCGCATGCGATTTTTTCTTTCAAACCGGAAGCTTGGAAAAATGGTTGTCCGGCGCTGCGGACTGGGAGGATTGCGCCCGGGAGCTTTCAGGGAGGATTTTCTGGATGGGGAAGCAATCCCGTATGCGAACCAAGGCCAGGTATTTTCTCTGGCTTTGTTCCTTCCAATCCGGTTTCGACCGCCGCTTTCCGGGCTCACAAGGCTTCGCCTGGCCGGTGATGGCAGGGCATGCGCGCTTGTATCACCATGTGCTGCGGCCCCGCTCCCGGGCCGCCTGGACCACGGCGGAAACCAGGCTCAAATGGTTCGCACAATTGGGCCGGGAGGCGTTTCCCCAGGAACCATGGCGGCTGTTCCCAGCCTTGGATTCCTATTTACGCCCGGTTCCGAAGCATGAATATTTATGCCGCAAGATCCAGGGCGGTTGCCGTCCCTGCCCTTTGGCCACCTTATGCCCAACCGCCAAATTCCTGATGCCGGCCGAAAAACGGCCTTGATCGCCAGGCCAAGTTTGGGCCGGACATTGGCCTTGGGAATTCTCGTGGCGGCATTCGCATGCCGGGGCCGCGACGGGGATCGGAAATCCGAAGCTCTCGCCTGGGAAGGCGTGGAAGTGGCATTGCAGCGCGAAATTCCCCATCCCGAACCTGCATGGTTGAAGGAAGAAGGGTTTCCTCGTTTTGAAGAACTACCGGCCCAACGCTTCGTCTCGGTTCGCGTGGGGCTTGATTCGGCTGAAATCAGGCTGTTGGAATTCAGACATGACTTCGAAGCCTATGCCGTTTTTCAGCGCATCGCCGACCCCGACGAGTTGGTAGAGGGATTTTCCGATCGCGATGGGCGGGTGTTTTTCCGCGCAGGACGATGGCTGGGAACTTCGACCCAATTGGGGAGAGAGGATTTGCGCTCCAAATTGGATCTTCCCCATGGGGGATGGGGAACGCCGGAGCTTTTCGCTTCCATGATCCATCAAGGGCGGATTTCCCATTCCGAGAGGGTCTTGTTTGAGTTTCTGGGCACCAATCCCCCGGTTCCGGTTTTTTCCGTGCAATTGGACTGTCACGGCGACTCGGCCTGGATATACGCTTCGCCAGGCATGCCGGATCTGTTTGCTTCGGAAATCGCACACCGGCCCGGTTATTCGATGGATTCGGCATCAGGGGTTGCCGTAGGGGGGGATTCCGGTGCCATGGATCCGATAAGACTGGAGTTTTTCGAGCATGGCATGGTGGGAATAGAGGGGTGTTTTGATTCCGCTCTAACCACGCGATGGCTTTCCTCGCAAAGATTGGCCTTAAAAGGCTTGGAAAACAGATAAAAACGTGAAAATTATCCCATTTCGATTGACAATCCCGGATTTTCAGAGCAGTTTAAGGCATTGAAGGAGGGTTGTGTCCCTCCCCCTGAGTAGGAGAAAAGCATGAGCCACATCCAGGCCCTGGAAAACGAAATCATCGCCCTCAAGGAAGAGTTTGAAAAGTTTGAGCGGGGCAACAAATCCGCTGGAACCCGTGCGCGAAAAGTCCTGCAGAACATTAAACGCATATCCCAGGATATCCGGGTTTACATCCAAACCAACAAGAAGTCCGAGGAACCGAAAAAAGACGCCTGAACGCCATCCAATCCAGAATTTCGCGCACCCGCCCAAAATGGAGCGGGTTTTTCATTTTAAGCGCGGGTCAAACGCGTCGCGCAGGCTGTCGCCTAAAAGATTCAGGCATAATAGGCAAAGCGTCAGTGCCCCCCCGGGAAAAACCAGCATCCACCAGGCGGAATCCATGTATTCCTTGCCTTCGCTGATCAATACGCCCCAAGTGCAAGGCTGCACGTTCAGACCGAGAAAGCTCAGGAAGGATTCCTGCAGGATCACCGAAGGGACGGTCAACGTGGCGTAAACAATCACGATGCCAAGCACATTGGGCAGGATATGGCGGATGAGGATGCGGAAATTTCCCACCCCCAATACCCGCGCCGCCGATACGAATTCCTCTTCGCGCAGCGACATCACCTGCCCTCGCACAACGCGAGCCACCGTCAGCCATTGCACGAGGCCGAGGGCCAGAAACAAGGCGTAAAGATTTTTTCCCAGGAGAAAGATGAGGATGATTACCAGGAACATGTAGGGCAGGGAATAGAGTATGTCCACCAGCCGCATCATGGCGAGATCGAGGCGACGTCCAAAAAAACCCGCCACGCAGCCATAACCTGTGCCTATGGCCGTGCTTACCGTGGTGGAGATCAGTCCGATCAGCAGTGAGATACGTCCCCCGTACAGGACCCGGGCCAGGATATCCCGGCCCAAATGATCGGTGCCCATGAGATGGGCTAAGGAGGGGGGCAGCAATTGCTCGGTAAGCGCCTGGCGGTCGAAAGGCGGGGCCAGCCAGGGGCCGCATAGCGCGAGTACCACCAATAAAATCAAACCCGCCACACCGGCATTGGCCTTGGGGTCGCGCCGGACATAGTCCAGGCTTTTGCGCCAGGGGGAAACAGGGCGGGGAGGCCTGGGGAGAAGGTCCCGAATCGCAAGCATCTGGGTTTTGGGATAGCCGCTCATTGCATGGAGATCCGGGGATCGATGAGGGACTGGAACACATCGGCCAGGAAATTCAGGGCCAGCAGAAAAGCGGAATAGACCAAAATCACTCCCATGGCCACGGGGTAATCCCGCTGGAAAACCGATTCCACGAACCAACGCCCCAGCCCGGGTATGTTGAAAATCTTCTCGATGACCAAGGTCCCCGTCAGGATGGAGGCCGAGGCCGGCGCTAGGTAGTTCACCACCGGCAACACGCTATTGCGCAGGAGGTGGCGGAAGAAAACGCGGGTCGGGCCGAGCCCCTTGGCCCGCGCCGTGCGGATATAGTCCTTAGATAGGTTGTCGAGAAAGCTACCCCGGGCGATGCGGGTGATAAAAGCGGTGTAGGCCAGGGAAAAAGTGGCCACGGGAAGAATTTTGTTTTGCCACCCGTGCCAGCCAGCCACGGGCAAGACATGCAGCTTGAGGGAAAAAACCAGTTGCAGCAAGGCCCCGAACACGAAGCTGGGCAGGGCGATGCCGATCAGGGCCCAGACCAGAATGGGCGTTTCGAACCATCGTCCCCGGGCGTAGGCGGCGAGAATGCCGAAAAGCAGGCCGCTGAAGATGGCGATCAAAAGCGCATAAGCGCCCAACTCCATCGAAATCGGAAGGGCCTCGGCCAGGATAACCCGCACCGGTAAATCTCGGTGGGAATACGAGGTCCTGAGGTCCCCCCGCAGAAAGACGCCGCCGATGTATTCGGCGTAGGTGAAGTCGTATTTGCGGTGCAATTCGGCCAGGGCGACCGAATCCAGGGCTTTTTCGCCCTCATAGGGCTTGCCGGGGGCCGCGCGCATGATGCCGTAGGAGAGGGAAACGATGGCGAAGAAGGCCGCGGCGCTCATGGCCAGACGCCAGAACAGGCGCAGCCATAGCGGGGGAAGGGCCTTCATTCCAGCGTGATCGCCTTCCAGTCGTACATGCCCAGGGGATTGGGCGTGGCGTGCCGGAGGCGGGGGGTGCGCAATTCGCTCAACGCGTAGAAATAGATGGGGGCCACCGGCATGTCTTCCATCAGCAGCCGCTCCGCCTCGGCCATCACGCGCTTCCTTTCCACAGGGTCCGGCACGCTCCATGTGCGTGCGATCAGGGAATCATAACGGGGGTTGGAATATCCGCTGCGGTTGTTGCCGTTATCCGAAACGCCCAGTTCCAGGAAGGAAATGGGATCGGCGAAGTCCCCTATCCAAGAGGCGCGCGCCACGGACGGGTACCTCTTGCCCTTGGTCTGGGCCAAGTACACCTTCCACTCAAAATTGACCAACTCGGCCTCCAGCCCGAGGGTTTCCTTCCACATTTGCTGGATCACCTCGGCGATGGTTTTGTTCGATTCGCTGTTGTTGAAGAGAATTTGCAATTGTTCGGGAGGCTTCCTGGCCGAATAGCCTGAAGCTCTCAGGAATTCCCGGGCCTTGGTCGGATCGTACAGTTCCATCCCCGCGCCTGGAAAGTCGGGAGTGGGAGGGACGAAACCCGTGGCCGGCTTCGGCAATCCCTTGAGAATCCGCTCCGTGAGGGTTTTCCGGTCGATAGCGTATGCAAGTGCTTTCCGCAAAAGGGGCGAGTTATAACCTTTGTTCGCGCAATTGAACAGCAGGTAATAGGTTCCGTACATCTGCCCCGTGAAAAACCCCGGGGTGGCCTTGGCCGCGTCGATTTTCGAAGGCGGAAGGCTGAACAGCCAATCGGCTTCTCCGGCCAGGAACATGTTGAAGGCGGTGAGTTGGTCTTCCACCGCCTTGAAGGAAACGGCGGAAAGACCCGTGCGCTTGACGTCCCAATAAGAACGGCTGCGTTTGACCTCGATGGAGGCGTTGCGCTCCCATTTTGATAGCTCGAACGGGCCGTTACCGATCAGGTTGCCCGGTTCCGTCCACTGGGTTCCATATCTTTCGATGGCCTGGCGGGGGACGGGGGCGAAGGGCTCGAAGGCGCAAAGGTCGAGAAAGAAGGATACGGGATACTCCAGTTCCACCATCACGGTGGAATCGTCCAGGGCATGGATGCCCAGGGAATCGACGGGCATCTTACTCTGCCGGACCGGATTGCCGTTGCGGACGATCTTGAGCAGCGATCCGTATTCGCTGGCGGTGATCGGATCCACGAAGCGTCTCCAGGAATACACGAAATCCCCCGCGGTGAGGGGCGAACCGTCGGACCACCGGCAGGGACGCAGGTGGAAGGTGTACCGGAGACCATCGGCGGAGGCTTTCCAGTGTTGCGCCACGCCCGGTTTCACCTCGCCGGGATGTTCGCCACGGCGCAGCAGCCCTTCGAACAACGCGCCGAGAATACGGAGTTCGGGCTGGCCCGTGGCCAAGTGAAGATCCAAGGTCGAAGGTTCGGCCCCGTTCACCACCCGGAGCACTCCGGCCCCGCCGTCATGCCGCTGGCATGCCCACAACAAGGCTCCCAAAGCGGCTGCACCGGAAAAGCGCCGAAGCGTTTTAAAGCGGGATGATTTCTGCACTACGCAATCTCCGGGTAGGGACGGAATTTAATATTTTTGGCATTTGACCGGGATCGGACTTGGAGGTAACTTCAAGCGTGGCGATGATAAAAGCCGCTTCCGCTTCGGGTTTTTCTGAGATGACGGGTCAAACCATAGGGAAAACAACCATATGCTCAAGCGTTTGAACGTGGCATTTCTGTTCGCCGGCGCCGCCGCGCTCCAGACGGCGCCTGCCAAGTCCATCCTGGTCCCGACGAATTTCAAGACCATCACAGCCGCCCTGACCAACGCGGACTATGGCGATTCAGTGGTGGTCACTCCCGGCCGGTATTACGAGAACGTCACGCTCATACAGGGCGTCATCCTAACCGGCACCGATCCGCTCAAGTGCATCATCGACGGCATGCGGCGCGGCCCGGCCGTATATGCCGTGACCGGATCCGAAGTCGGACGCCTGACCATCACCAACGGCATCGACGGTATCCTGTGCGAAAATTCCACGCCGTACATCCACCACAACTGGATCTATGACAACGAGGGGGCGGGCATCGGGGCCTTCATCGCCCTGCCTCGGGTGTATAACAACGTCATTTACGGCAACCGCTGGTCCGGTCTTTTGGTGTGGGGCGCGAAGTCCCTCGACACCCGCATTGAGCACAACGTGGTGCTGCGCAACGGCTACAGCGGCCTTACGCTGAAGGGCCCCTCCCGCATCGTGGTTCGCAACAACATCTTCATGGAAAACCACGAGTTCGGGATATTCTCCGATCCGGCCGCCGGCCAGTCTCAAATCGTCTACAACAACGTCTTCAAGAACCTGATGCCCTTCAATCGCTACACCAAGGTGAACAAATCGAACGTTTCCTTGGAGCCCCTTTTCCTCAGCCCCAAGCTTTCCGCTCCCAATTATTTCTGCGCTGCCAAGTCGCCCATGATCCGCCGCGGCTACGGCCAGCTCGACATCGGGCTACTGGCCCGCGACGTGGTGGCCCAGGTCGACGGCGATCGCGACAATGACGGCATCGTCGATTCCAAGGACGTATGCCCCGATCTCCCCGAGGACAAGGACGGTTTTCAGGACGAGGACGGCTGCCCGGACTACGATAATGATAACGATGGCATTCCCGACAGCAAGGATCAGTGCCCCAATGATCCTGAGGACAAGGACGGTTTTCAGGACGACGATGGCTGCCCGGATCCGGACAA
>JBGPFT010000046.1:0-10137 GCA_041483475.1 Fibrobacteria bacterium
GGCATTCCAAAATCTGTCCTTCGTGGGCGGAACGGCCTTGCGCTTTCTTTTCGACTTGCCCCGCTTTTCCGAGGACCTGGATTTTTCCCTGGAAACCAAAACCGGATACGCCCCGGAAAAATGGCTGGGGAAATTGAAAAGGGATCTCCAGCTATCAGGGTTCCAGGCGACGATCACCTTCAACGATCGCAAAACCGTGCAGTCCGCCTGGGTGCGGGTGGAAGGAATTCTGAGCGAGGCCCGATTGGCCGCCCTCCCGGCCCAAAAACTTTCCATCAAGCTGGAAATCGACACCGCCCCGCCGAAAGGGGCCGTCACCGAAACCAAAGTCGTGAACCGGTTTTTCCTGATGGCTTTGCGCCACCATGATCTCCCCTGCCTGATGGCGGGCAAGGTGCGTGCCTTGCTCACCCGTCCCTACACCAAAGGTCGCGATTGGTACGATCTCGTCTGGTATCGCACCCGGCGGCCACCGGTTGCACCCCATCCGGTTTTTCTTGCCGCCTCATTGGCTCAGGGAAAAGTCGGGACGGGAAAACTTTCCGCGAAGAATTGGAAGAAGGAATTGACGGCTAAGCTGGAAGCCCTGGACTGGCCCCAAATCGTGTCCGACGTACGGCCATTCCTGGAGCGCCGACAGGACAAGGATTTTCTCCGGCGGGAATTCGTGTTGCAGGCGATTCGCGGCTGAACTCAGCGCCGGACCAGCACCCAGGCTAAACCCGCCCAGACGGGGAGCATGAGCAGGCCGAAAAAGGCCGCGTTCTTGACGAACAGGTTCTCGAGCAAAAGGCGATGGTGTTCCAGGGCCCTATGCAGGATCCGGCGCAAGGAATCGGTTTTCAGGGGCAGGTCGAGGATGTCATAGGCCCCGAGATGCAGGTGCCGGAAGGCTTCGGGTTCCTCGCGCTTGTCGGCGGCGATGAGCATGATGGTGTTCTTGCGCACCTTGCGGAAGAACTCGAACAGCCGCTTGGGAAAAAGCCGCAGGGCCGGCATGTCGAGGATGACGATATGCTGTTTATGCGCCCGGAATTTCCGGATGCCCTCCAGCCGGGTCTGGCAATACTCCACGAAATAGCCGTAGCCCGAAAGTAAGGTGATCAGCTCGTTGCGCAAATCGGCGCTGCGGCTGATGACCAAAACCCGCTGCCGATTACTGGCGGACATACCGCCTCATGGCCAGCTCGGCCAGGGAGAATCCCTGTTCCTGCGGCCGGGCGCCGCGTTCGAAAACGGGCTTGCGGGAAATGAGTTCCAGTTCACGAATCAGATCGGGAATGCGCACGGGTTTTTCCATGAAGCGGATGTTCTCGAAGCCCTCCGGGTTCAGCTCCCGAACCTTGGCTATTTCCGCCTCGCCGGCGATGACGATGGCCGGGCAATCCTGCACCTCGCGGGCGCGCAAAAGCGCGGTCCATTGCTCCTCGAATTTTCCGTGATAGGAGTTGTACAGGATCACCGCCGACAAATCCTCGCCCATGAATTTGGTCATCCTGGCCGGCAAGGCCAGGAAGTCGAACTTGTCCTGGCGGTAATTGGCCAGCGAGTGGAACAGCAAATCCTCGGGCTCTATCACCCCCACCAGGCGATCCGGCAGGGATTTGTGGAAGGAAAGGGAAAGCCAGGAGCGCCGGCCCAGGTAGCCGAGGCGGTTCAGGATGAAGAGAAAAGCCACCGACAAATAACCCAATACCGCCGCCGTGCCGCGCCAATCGGTTTTGGCGAGGATGAAGGCCGAAGCCGAAAAAGTCGCGGCCACCACGGTGAGCAGGAAGGCGCTTTGCAAATGGCTGTGGCCGAGATAGACCAGGCGATGGTGCAAATGCTCGTTGTCGGCCAGGAACATGCGCTGGAAGCGCATCGCCAAAGTTTGCGTGGCCCCGCAGCGGATAAAGCGGCGGGTCATGGCCACGCCCACGTCGAGGATGGGATAGCCGACGATCAGGACGGGGATGAACAGGCTGTAATCGATGCCCGGCAAGGCCTGCACGTGCATGGCCAAAAGCCCCAGCACGGCGCCCAGGAATTGCGAGCCGGTGTCGCCCAGGAAAACCTTGTGCGTGGGGCTCAGGTTGAAGATCAGGAAGCCGGAGGTAATTCCGATCAAGGCCAGGCAAAGCAACGCGAGGCCCGCATGCCCGCTTCCGTAGCATACCAAAGCCACGGCCGTGAAACCGCATAGGGCCACGCCGCCGGCCAGGCCGTCGATGCCGTCGATCATGTTGAAGGCGTTCATCAGCCCCACGAACCAAAGCAGGGAGATGACCATGCCCAGGCCCCCAAGGTGGAAATGATGGCCGAGCAGGGAGAAGGCTTCGAAGCGATTTCCCAGGGCGAAGACCAGAATGCCCGCCAAGGCGAATTGCAGCGCGAATTTCACCTTGAAATGGACGGGGCGCAAATCGTCGAGGGTGCCGGCGGCCAGGAGAAAAAACCCGGAGAAGGCCAGCGAGGGGAGCAGGCGCCGCAAGGCCGGGAAGTTTTCATACCCGGGAACGAAACGCGCCGAAGCCGCCAGCGCCAGGAAGGAAAGGATGATGGCCACGCCGCCGAAACGCGGAACTACCGCGAGATGCACCTTGCGGTGATCGGGCGCGTCGGCGAAAAAGCGCACCAAGGGAGAGCGCAAAAGCAAAAACAACGCGACGGAGCAGAGGAAAAATCCGGAAAAGGGGGCTATCACTAAAGCTTCCATGCTCGGGCTTTCTTAGCTGAAAGGGCAAGGGTTATTATGCCGTGCGCGGGGGCAAATTTACAAGCAGTTTCCTAAAAATGCTAAACTCGCAGGCGTGGACGTCATTCCCATGGTCCCGCTGGCATCGGCTTCCCTGGGGCCTTCCCTGGACAATCCTGCTTTCCGATTACGCCTGGAACGGGAGGTTTTTCCCTCTTATTTACCCCGTTGCCGCTGGTATCGATCCAAGGCCCAGGCCCTTATCCGCGTGGGAATCGAGGCTTGGACCGCAATTCCCTCCGACGCCGATGCGATTTTTTCGGTGATTCGGGTAGAATTGGAAGGCGGGAATACGGAGCGTTATGCCCTGCCCCTAGGCGTTTTTTCGGGGAAAGAAGCGAAAATCCTCCCCCTGGAAGCGGCATTATGCCGGGTGCGGGTTGGGAAGAAAGATTTTTTTCTCGGCGATGCCTGTTACAATCCGCGCTTTCGCCGCGGACTGTTGGCAGTCATTTCCGGCGGGACGATTCCGCTTGGGACGGGTTTTCTCCGCGGTAAACCCTCTTCTTCTACCCATACTTTGCCTACCCCTCTACCCGAACTTGCCCCCGCCAGGGGGAAGGGGGCGACCCGCTCCGGGGGTAAGGGGGCAACCCAAGGCGGGGCCGAGAGGGAGTCACGTGTTTTGGGCACCGAGCAGAGCAATACGGGCATGGCCTTTTCCTCCGGGAGCTATTTGAAACTGTACCGCCGCCTGGAGGAAGGAATTCATCCCGAACCCGAGATGCTGCGTTTCCTCCGTGAGCAGGCGAAGTTCCGCGCCGTGCCGGAATTCCAATCCGTATTGGAATGGGAAAGACCGGGCCATGCCCCCGTGGCCGTGGCTTTATGGCAAACCCTCGTGGCCGGGGAGGGAAACGCGTGGGAACATGCGTTGCGGGAAATTTCCGCCGCCGGTTTTTTCCCCGATCGCATTTCCGATTCCTTTGCGGATTGGATCCGCCTTTTGGGACGGCGCACGGCGGAAATGCATGCCGCCCTGGGATCGAGGCCCGATCTTCCGGATTTTTCCCCCGAGGAATTCACCGATGCGGATTTTTCCCGTTCCCGCGCCGGGATTTCCGAGCGGGTTACCCGCACCTTCGATCTTCTCGACGCCGCGCTTCCGCGCCTGAGTTCCGAAAATGCGGAATTGGCGCGAAAGGTGTTGGCCGGCCCCCCTGTCTGCCCCCCTGCCCCCCAGGGGGGGAATGGAGGCATGAAGATCCGGGTTCACGGTGACTTTCACCTGGGTCAAATTTTATGCGTGGGAAAGGATTTCCGCATCCTGGACTTCGAAGGCGAGACCGCGCGCGCCTTCGCGGAGAAACGCCGCAAGCATTCGCCCTTGCGCGACGTCGCGGGCATGCTGCGCTCCTTCCATTACGCCATCCATGTGGCGGCGCGAACTTCGAAACCGAATTCCGCCCGCGCCGAAAACTTGCAGGCAAAACTCTCTTCGCTGTACCTGGATGCGTATTTCTCCGCAATGGCGAACACCCAACTGCTGCCGGAAAACCCCGGGGTCCGCGACGCGCTGCTTCACCTTTTTGTTTTGGAAAAAGCCGTGTACGAATTGGATTATGAATTGAACAACCGCCCGGATTGGGTCGGCATTCCGCTGCGGGGGCTCCTCACCCCCCAACCCCCTCTCTACGCGTTTAAGCGTGGAGAGGGGTCGGGGGTGAGGTACTTTTATTCGCCATGAAACGCCGGCTTCTGCTTTCACTTTCGATTTCCGGACTGGCCGCCTGCGCCCGCAAGGAAACCGTCGAGACCTATCCCCAAGGGCAGCCTAAGCGCGTGCACGAATATTCCCGGTTCGGCGCGGAGGATTCGCTGCATTTGCGAAAGGTGACGGCATATTTCTTGAACGGCAAGCCGGAATTCGAAGCGTATTATCGACGGGGACGCCTCGACGGGGATTACCGGGCTTATTGGCAGAACGGACAGGCGCAGGCCCAGGGCAAATACGAAAACGGCCTGCGCGAGGGGGAATGGGAATTCCATCACAACCAATTCACCTTGGCCTCCAAAGGCAAGTATCGCAAGGGCGCGAAGGAAGGCCTGTGGACGGAATACTGGGAGAACGGCGAATTGAAACGGCGCGGGGAATACCGAGGCGATCGCGAAGTCGGCGAATGGGTGGGATGGAATTCGCGCGGCGAAGAAGCGCTGCGATCCACCTGCTTCGAGGCCAATCCCCCCGGCCATTACCGTTCTTTTCATGAAGGCGGAGCCGTGCATGAGGAATACGATTGCCGGAACGGAAGGCGCACCGGCGTCTTCGCGGCCAACTATCCGGATGGAACGCCGCGAACGCGGGGCTTTTACGACACCAACGGGGTGAAGGATTCGCTGTGGGAATCCTTCCATGAAGACGGGCGCATCGCCTCGCGGGAAACCTTCCGGGTCGGAGTGTGGAACGACAGCGTGCTGCGCTGGGACGATTCGGGCCGCGTCCTGGAAAAAGGATTTTTCAACATGGGTTCGGGATTGCTGACCCGTTGCGATTCCACGGGCTGGATCGTGGAAACGCGGCCCATGACCGCCAACCGGGACGACGGGGAGAATTGGAAATACTACCCTGACGGAAAGAGGAAGCAATTGCTGGTTTTCAACCAAGGCGTGCCGATGTCTTTTCGGCGCTGGCACCGGAACGGGGCCCTGGCCGCCGAGGGTGTTTTCGCCGACGGCAAACGCTCCGGCGCTTGGCGGGAATGGGATGAATACAAACGCCTGCGCGAATCCGCGCTGTATGAAAACGGGCAATTGCACGGCGCACGCCGCTTTTTCGATTCCACCGGCGCGCTGACGCGCTTGCAGAAATATTACCGGGGCATACCCACCGAAGGATCTTTTCCGGGGATTCCGGGAGGAGTGAAACCCTCACCCCAACTACATTTCCCTCCGCCGCACCCTTAGCTCAACTGGATAGAGTACCGGCCTTCGAAGCCGAGGGTTGGGGGTTCGAATCCCTCAGGGTGCACCACCTCAGCGTTTGAAAACGGCCTTGGGCCGGTAAAACCGTCCTAAAATATCGTAAGGCCGGTTTTTCCAGACAAACCCCCCGAGCCGCGGACGGCGGACGTTCCACAGTTTCGACTTGCCGTAAATCGCCGCCCCCGCCAGCAAATCCGGGAGCGTGAATGCGCGCGCGGCGCCACGGTAAACAAACAGGAGGGGAAAAGTCGTATCGCAAACGCCGCTGTCGCAATTGTACAGGCGCACCGTATCGGCACTGATGGCGGTAAAAAGCATGAAGCTGAGCGTGGTATCAAGTCCTGTCGTTCGGGTCACAATCAAGTTGCTGTCGGCTTCCACCGTGGTGTCCACTCGCGTGAAAAACAAGGTGTCGTAAGTCGCATTGAGATTGGACAGCCCGGTTTCCAGGTGGTAGAAAAGGACGGCGCCGTTGGAGTCCGCGGACCTCATCCTGAATTCATAGCCGCCGCGGCCGTCGAAATAAACCTCCGCCATGCGGACCTGGCTGTTTTCGTTGAAAGTGGCATTCCATATTCCCGCGGCCAATGGGACCTGCCCCTGTGCCACCGCCGTCAAGAATAAAAGTGCCGCAATCCGCATAAGTCCTCCCGCGCTTGAAAGTTCCTTTCAAGAATGATAGCCAAACTCCGTTTTTCCCGCATGCCGTTTCGGGCACCGGCTTCATTTCATCCTCCCGATCTCCGTTCCCGGGTAATACGCGGCCAGGATTTGCGCGCAGCTTTGCCCGGCCTGGGCCCGGGCCAAGGCGCCCATCTGGCACAGGCCGATGCCGTGGCCGAAGCCCGAGCCCCTGGCGATCACGCGGCCTCCCGAAAACTCGATGTCGAAGCGCGCGCTTTCCAGGATGCGGCCCGTTCCCGATCCGGGCTTGAGGGCGAAACGGATTTTGTCGCCGCGGAGTTCGAAGGCGCCGCGATCGGTTTCGATTTCCAACACGCGGACTCGGCCGCAGGCGAAGCGGCTTTGCACCCGGAGTCCGATCAACTTGCGAAAAGCCCCGATGGACTCCCCCGCGTTGGCGCGCAGGATGGCCGCCAGCGATCCCGCGTCCCAACTTTGGGTCCATTGCATGTACTTCGAGGCGCGGCACCAAGGCAGGCCCGACGCGTCGCGATCGGACCGCGATAGGAGATAAGGAATGACCGGGCCGCCCCACACCTCGTGGCGGCTCGCGGTGACGCCGCCGCAGGTGCTGTGGTAATAGCATAGCGCCAAGGTGTCGGCATGCAGCAAGGCCCAGTCCCGCGTTTCCAGCACGGCGCTGTCGCTGAGCGGCGATTCCGCCTCCGCGCCGCCGTACATCTGATCCTGCACCGAGGCGTGCACGTCGAACCCGCCGGAAATCGCCGGCGCTTCCAGCATGCGCTTGACCGCGAAGGTGCGCGCCACCACGGCCTGCGCCTTCAAGGCCTCCAACGCCGATTCCTCCGGATGCCCCATTTCCAGCGGCAGCACGCCGCGCAAATAATCCTCGAGTCCCAATGAGTTCACGCATTGCAAATCCGCGCCGTCGGTGAAAATCTCAACGCTTCCCCGGTAAACCTTGCCTTCGACTTCAAGCGGCAGGCGCGGATCCGCGGGAAGAAAACGCAGGGCGACGGCCGGGCCCGCCGAAAAGGGGTGGCTGTTTCTCGGGGCGACGCGGAATTCGCCGTTGCGCCTTTCGATGCGCAGCCATCCGGAAAAAGCGGGGCCTTTGCTGACGGAGCCGTCGGCCCGTTTGAACTGCAAACGCGATCCGCCCTTGGCCGACAGGGACAAAGTCGCGACGCCGTCTTGAATCAATACGCGAATGGAGCGACGGGCGGATTGGGGAAGCGTGAAGCTTCGGGGTTGCATCGGCTGCGCCGGAGGCGCGGGCTGCTTTTTGGGTCCCCCACCCCCCCCTGCCCCAAGCCCCCTTACCCCCACAGGGGGCAAGGAGGACTTGGGCAGGTAGGTCGACTCTTCCGGGGCATAGGGAAACCGCAGGGGATTGGGATCCCAAACATCGGGAAAAGGGATCTGGGCTGAGGAAAGGCCGAGGAAAACCCCCAAAAAGCAAAGGCCGGCGGGCGCGGAAAATTTCACGGCCGGGGAATTCAGAGGGCGCGCGCCATTTTTTTCAGCTTGGCCCCGTTGAGCATGCGGTCGGTGGCGGAAATTTTATCCACGAATAACACGCCTTCGAGATGATCGATTTCATGCTGGATGCAGCGCGCCAACAGGCCGTCGACGTCCTTGAACTCGAAGGGCGCGCCTTCAAGATCCAGTCCTTTCACGGTGATGATTTCCGGGCGCGTCACCTCGGCCCATACGCCCGGAACGGAAAGACAGCCTTCCTCCCCGGTGGCTTTGCCCCGGGTCGCGACGATCACGGGATTGAAGAGCACGCGGGGATCGCGCTTCTCCTCGTCGCCGCTGACATCGGCCACGATGAGGCGCACTAACTCCCCGACCTGGGGGGCGGCCAGGCCTATGCCTCCGGATTCGTACATGGCCTTGAGCATGTCTTCGGCGAGCCGCTTCAGCGCGGGGCTGACCTCGGGCACGGCTTTGGCCCGTTTGCGCAAAACCTGGCTGCCGTATACGTAAATCGAAAGCTTGGACATCAGCCCTTCGCTTCGACCTTCTCTTCCTGCTTTTCCGCCAGGGGTTGGGAAATGGCGCTTTTGTCGAAGTCGATGCGCACGTTGTCGTGGAATTTCAAGGTGACGATGTTGTCCCTGATGGCATGCACTTCGCCGTGCATGCCGGAATTGGTCAACACGCGATCCCCCTTCTTGAGCGCGCCCAGCATTTTCTGCAAACCCTGCTGCTTGCGCCGTTGCGGCAGGAAAAAAAGGAAATACATGATCAGCAAAGTCGCCAGCAAAAACAGCATGTCCGGAGGGCCGAATTTCATGGAATCTCCGAAAAGGTTGAAGCTCCCAAATTAACAAGGCGCAGCTACCTTTGGAACCGCGCCGCGCACCTGTAGCTCAGTGGATCAGAGCAGCGGTTTTCTAAACCGTTGGCCGCAGGTTCGAGCCCTGCCAGGTGCGCCAGCGGCGTCCATTTTCGCGTGGAATAGGGCCGCCACATTTTGCATTTTCTTCCACCCAACCCGGAGGTTCCGTGAAACGCCTGCTTCCCCTTTTCGCCCTGGCCCTGATTTTGCCGATTTCAGTCCGCGCCGAAGAGACAAAACCGAAAGCCGCCAAGTCCGCCGGCCTCTATGCCGTTTTTTACACCCCCAAGGGGAAAATCACCTGCAAACTCGAATTCGAAAAGGTTCCGATGACGGTGACGAATTTCGTCGGCCTCTCCGAGGGAACCAAAAACCACAACCGGGCGGCGTCCAAGCGTTTCTACGACGGCTTGATCTTCCACCGCGTGGAACCCGGCTTCGTCATCCAGGGCGGCGACCCGGAAGGCAACGGCACCGGCGGCCCCGGCTACCAGTTCCCCGACGAATTCGATCCGACGCTGAAACACGACAAGCCCGGCACCCTTTCCATGGCCAACGCGGGAGCCGGGACCAACGGCAGCCAGTTCTTCATCACCTTGTCCCCCACGCCCCATCTCGACGGGAAGCACAGCGTATTCGGCACCGTGTCCGAAGGCCAGGACGTGGTCGAAGCCATCCGAGTGGGCGACAAGATGGACAGCGTGCGCATCGAGCGGGTGGGCGGAAAAGCCAAGGCTTTCAAGGCCGGCGAAGCTAAATTCCAAGCCATGATCAAGAAGTTGCAGGGCGAAAGTGAAATAAAGCGGCAAACAGCCGAGGCCGATTTCAAGACGCTGGAGAAAAAAGCCACGACCACGGCCTCGGGATTGAAATATGTCGTCACCAAACCCGGCATGGGGCCCAAACCCGCCCGCGGCACCAATATCAAGGTGCATTACACCGGCACGCTTACTGACGGCAAAAAATTCGACAGTTCCCGGGACCGGAACCAGCCTTTCGAATTCGCCGTGGGCACGGGCCAGGTGATTCCCGGCTGGGACGAGGCTTTGCTCGACATGCCGAAAGGCGAGCGCCGCACCCTCATCATCCCCCCGAATCTGGCGTATGGTCCGGACGGACGCCCCCCGGTGATCCCCCCGAATGCCACCTTGATCTTCGACGTCGAATTATTGGATTTTTAGATGATGAACGGCAAACGGGTTTTCCTTTCCCTGGCGCTGGCGGCGACCGGGAATCTTTTTTCCGCCGAAGGGGAAAGCTTGCCGGATTCCTCGAAACCGGCCACGGAGACTGTACCTTCCGTTTCCGCTCCCGCCGTCGAAACGCATGCGCAGCCGACTCAAGCAAAGCCAAGGGAGGAACCCGGGGTCCCGGTGCCCTCCCCAACCGCCACTTCCGCCCAAGACCGGCTCACCTATGTGGGAGTCGAGACTTTATACTCCGCCTACGCTTATGGCTTGGCTTTTCCGCTGGCCTGGGAAGTCGA
>JBGPFT010000047.1:0-9995 GCA_041483475.1 Fibrobacteria bacterium
CCGTAGCTTTGCAAAAGCTGCTGGACCCGGAAGAATGCTATGACCAAGTTAACGGTTATTTGGTGGAATGGGCGCGAATGGTGTTTTCAACTTCCCCCAAGTCCTTCAATGATTCGGACCTGATCTGGGCTTCGCCATTTTTGGAGGAACATGGGATTTTAGATTCTCTAGAAGTGATATCCACGGAAGCAGTTGCTGAAGATGAGCGCTTGCATCATGTCGAGGTCTTTCACCTTCTGTACCCGGTGAAGCTGGTTTGCGCGGCTAAGGGTTTGCTGATCGCTGCCCATTTGCGCAGTTTGATGTTGAAATATGTTAAGATATTGACAAAACAACATATTTCACAATAAGCCAACCACTTATGAACAGATTTATTCAGTAATTTGTTGATAGATCGCCTGTTCATTGTAGGAAAGCCTTATGAATTAATTGCGGATTTTGTGTTCCAGCATTCCCAGAAGAAAAACCTCAAATTATCTGTTGATTTCCACGGAATACCGCTGTAATAATATGTCACCTCCTACCGAGATAGGTTCTATTCAATGGCCGGTTTCAGCGAGATCCTGCTTTTCGTCATGCAAGTCGTCGTCTGCTTTTTATTGGCGGCAGGAATCCTATTCGTGATCATCGGCTTTAGGACGAAATTCGATGACAGCTTTCAATATTTCGGCTATTCCCTGATTTTGCTTTCGGTTTTGACCAGCATTGACCTTTGGATAACTCCCAGGATAACCGACGCGCGAACGATGCTTTACGTTCAAAGAATATTCCATATTCTGGCCTGCGGCTACATGGTCATGACATCGCATTACTTCGTAGCTTTGACAAGAGTAAACCACGTGCGCCTTTTACGTGTAAGTTCCTTTGCAGCCATGGTTTGTTCGGTGTTATTTCTGACAGATCTATTCCTCGTACTCGGAACCACGCAAAAGTCAACCCCCACTGTTTTGTACAACATTTTCTTCTTCCCGTTGGTGTTATTCAACATGAGTTACTGGGTTTATTTGATGGTTTCGCGGCTCAAACGCGGCTCGACCACAGAGAAAAAGATTTTGATCTTCCTTTTATTCGGTTTTGGCCTGTTTTTTCTCGGTGGCATTTTGGATATGCTGGTAATGATGGGAATTCTCCCTTTCTTTATCAGTTTTTCGCTTTTCGGCGCAGCTGCTTTCGGCCTTTCCTCGTTAATGGTTTTCACCGAACGCTTCCTCCAGCTTCTCCGCGATCGCGATCAAACCCACGAAAAACTCCAAACCGCCTATGCCGACCTCCAACAGTCCAGCACTCTGAAACAACTCGGCGAATCCCAAACCATCATCAGCCACGAAATCAGGAATTACATGTTCGCCATCGCCGGCAACGCCCAGCTCATGCTGGAAAAGAATCTGGTCGAAGGCCCGGCCAAGGAAAAGGTGGATCAAATCATTTCCACCGCCATTCAATGCCAGAAATTCAGCCAGGAAATCCTACAGCTTTCCCGCACCCATATCCTGGAAGACAAAAAGAAATTCGATATTTGCACGCTGATCCAGGAAGTGGTCAAGAAGAATTTTTCCGCCCAGGCCGGACATTTCGACCTCAAGGAATTGCAAAGGGCATACCCCGTGGCGGGCGATTGGGACAAATTGAACCAGGTGTTCATCAACCTGTTCGGCAACGCCCTCGACGCCGCCCATCCGGAGGAACCGCTTCAGGTTCGCGTGAGGGTTTCCGGACGCTCCCGCAGCGCCGTGCTCGTCACCGTGGAGGACAACGGGGTGGGTTGCAACCAGGAGCAGCTCAACCAGATGTTCACCGCCTTTTACACCACCAAGAAAAACCGCGCCGGCACGGGCCTGGGCCTGTCGATATCGCGCACCATCGTCGAAAGCCATGGCGGGCATATCCGCGCGGATTCCAAAAACCTGCTCGGCGGGAACAGCCACGGCTTGAAATTCCACATCGCCTTCCCCAACTTCGCCGCCGACCAAATCCCCGACCCGGACGACAAATCTCCCATTCTGGTCATCAAGGGGGATTTGCCCAATATCGCCGGCATCATCCGCATCTTCCAGAACGTGTACACAAATCCTTATTTCGTCCAGGACGCGGACGATTTGATGGAGCAGAAGTTCAAGCGCAAAATCGCCACCGTGCTGTGCAGCCAGGAAACCGCCAAAGCGAATTTCGGCAAACTGAAGGAGTTCGGCAAGCTACGCCTGCTGTCGCAACACCAGGGATCGCTGTTCGTTTACGAATTCGGAACGGGCGAAGCGCCGATCCATTTCTCCGAGGAATACGTCCTGAGCCGGATGTTGATGCGCGTACCGGAGCCCGGAATCCCCGAACCGGTCGTGGAAGCCGTCGCCTGAGATCTTTCTACTGGCGCGCGATCAGGCAAAGACCCATGCCGAACAAAAGCAAATCGCTTTCGGCCAAAAACCCGTTCCAGGTGCGGCGCCGCGGGGCCAATTTGTACCAAGCCAGATACAAAAGGGGATAAACCGCCAAGGTTCCCAGGAAGACGGCGTGGGCCGGGTTCAACGTTCCCGTTTTCGACAAAACCGCCAACGCGGCCGCCCAAACGAAATCCACGGCGATGAGCAGGCCGTAGCAGAAGCGCACTCCGTATTCGATGGGCAAGGTTCGAATCTTGGCGGCCCGGTCTCCGGCGAGGTCGCGGATGTCGTCGAACAAGGTGTTGTTGAAGGTGCTGACGAAAAGCCCGAATCCGATCAAACCGAGCAGCGGATGGGCGAGAGGGGAGACGCCCGCGTAGAAAGCGGGGATGAGCACCACGCATCCGCCCCAAAGGGCGGCCACCGACAGGTTCTTGAGCCAGGTGATTTCCTTGATGCGCCGGAACACCAGCTCCCCATCCCGCGCCAGCCAAGGGACCAACTTGTAGGAATAGCATGCGCCCATGGCGAGCAGGAAGGCGTGCACCCAGTGGAATTTCTGGGTGACGACGAGATAGAAGGTGTTGGATCCCAAAATCGAAATGGCCATCAGGGAGTAGAAGTTTTTTTTCCGGTAAAACAGCATGCGGCTGCCGTCGTTCAAAATGTCCTCGTCCGAATCCGTGGTGCGGTTCAAGAGGTAGATGCCGAAAACGAAACCCGTGAACACCAGGATCACTCCCGGTTGCAAGGGGACATGCAAGTAGGCCTCGACGCCCGTGACGCATAATGCGCCCAGGGCGGCGAGGTATACGAGAGTCAAAACGGGTTTGTAGTCTCTTATCCAGGAAGAAAAAGCGGTCAAACTTCTGCCATGTATTTCATCGTGAAGGAAAGCTATTTCTTCAAAAAGCGCAAATACAGCTTTTCCATGGAGATTATCGCCGAAAAACTAAAATTTCCAAAGCGGGACCACAGCGATAGACTGAAAAACGCAATAGCCCTACTTTTTTCCCAACAGCTCTAAACAAGCTTTCACCCCAATATCAACACCTTGGGGGGCCCCCATTTTTTCCCGAAGGGCGCCCAGGTCGACGGGAGAAATTTCCGGGGATTGCATTTCCGGAGGCCGGCGGGAAAAGTCGCCCGGGCTTCCCACCCATTCCGGAAGAACGGATTTTCCCAGCAAAAGATTCGGCAAAGCGATCCATGGGGGGAGCAATGTGCGCCGTCCCGCCCAGAGTGTCAGGGAATCGACGATGGCCCAAACCTCGGTGGGAATGCCGCGGAGAAAAAGTTCGAGGGTGATGGTGCCCGGAAAAGCGAGAGATCGCGCCGCGCGCGCGTAAGCGGTTTCCGGATCCGTCATCACCTCGGCGGAAAATCCCCGGCATAACCGGCGGGTTTCGTCACCGAGATACGGGGGAACCAAAACGGCGACGTTTCGCGTTGCGGCAGACAGGCGGTTCAGCCAGCGCGGCAAATTGCGCCGCAAAACCGCGCGCCGGCTTCCCGGGCAAAGTAAAAGCCGATCACCGCGCGGCCCGGTTTCCGCAGAAACGGGGAAAAAATGTCCCGAGGTGATCATCCCGTCCCAAGGCGCATAAAATTCCTTTTCGAAGGGGAACAGGGTTTGCAGCGAAGCGCCCCGCAAAGCCCGCCGCAATCGGGCCAGCCTGCGCGCGGGGTCGCGGTAAGCCCAAAGCTGGGGCGGCGCGACATACTGCACGGGAATCCCGAGCCGCCGCGCCCAGGAGGCCAGACCCACGTTCATGCCGGGATAATCGACCAGTAAAACCAAATCGGGACGGAAACGGCGGAGTTCGCGGCGAAGGCGAAGATAAACGAAGGAGAGACGGGGAAAATTCCAAAGTACGTCGCTGATTCCATTCACGGCGAGTTCGTGAAACGGAGCCGACGAATCCAATCCCCGTGCGGCGCTGAGGGGGCCGCCGAAGCCGCGCAATTCGAATTCCGGGAGCTTGGCGCGCAAACCCTGGAGCAAGGCGGCGAGAATTCGGTCGCCTGAAGGTTCGCCTGCGCCGACGAATATTTTCACGCGCTCCAAATTGCATATTTCGCGCATGGCATTGCTTGAGGTAGAGGGACTTCGCATTCACATCCGCGGGGAAGGCGATGTCGCGCGCGCGGTGGACGGAGCGAGCTTTTCCATCGCGCCCGGCGAAGCGCTGGCCTTGGTGGGGGAATCGGGCTGCGGCAAAAGCCTCACCGCGCTCGGCGTCATGGGATTGCTTCCCTCGGCGGCTTATTTCGCCGGAGGCGCGTTGCGCTTCGAGGGCCGCGATTTGCTCGGACTGCCGGAGCGTGAAAGACGCGCTTTACGCGGCGCCGCCATGGCCATGGTGTTTCAGGATCCCATGTCGTACCTGAACCCGGTGCTTCGCTGCGGCGATCAAGTCGCGGAACCTTTGCGGGTGCGGGGCGGGCTTTCCCGTCATGCGGCGATGGAACGGGCGCTCGATCTGTTTCAGGAAGCGGGGTTGCCGGATCCGGAACGCCAATTGCGTCGCTATCCCCATGAGCTTTCCGGCGGCATGCGCCAGCGCGTGCTCATCGCCATGGCCTTGGCTTTGCGGCCAAAATTGCTGCTCGCCGACGAGCCCACCACGGCGCTGGACGCCACGGTGCAGGCGCAAATCCTCCTTTTGTTGCGGACGCTGGCGAAGGAGCGGAACATGGCGCTTTTGCTCATCACCCATGATCTCGGCGCCGTGTCGCAAACCGCGGATAACGTGGCGGTGATGTACGCGGGCAAGGTGGTGGAATCGTTGCCGGTAGAAAGGCTGTTCCGGGATCCCCGGCATCCTTATACCAAGGCCCTGCTCGACTCCATTCCCGCGCGTATTCCTGAGGATCAACCTTTACGTGGAATTCCCGGCCAGGTTCCTAGTCCCAAAAACCCGCCGTCCGGCTGTCGCTTCCATCCGCGCTGCGCGAAGGTGTTGGAGATATGTTCCCGCGAAGAACCCGTTTTTGCAGATGGGGTGGCTTGCTTCAACCCTCACCCTCCTCTCCCATGACGACCTCCTTGCTCTCCGCCGCGGGCCTTCGCGTTCACTTTCCCGTGCGCAAGGGATTCCGAAAAATCGGGGCGGTTAAGGCCGTCGACGGCGTGGACGTGACGGTGCGGCGCGGGGAAACCTTGGCCATCGTGGGAGAATCGGGCTCCGGTAAAAGCACCTTGGGACGCGCTTTGCTGCGGCTGGGTCCGGTGACGGAGGGACGCCTGCGCTGGGAGGATGTCGATTTGCTCGCCATGGATGCGAATACGCTGCGGGTTTTTCGGCGCAAAGCGCAAATGATTTTCCAGGATCCGTACGCCTCCTTGAATCCCCGCCACAAGGCGTCCACCATGCTCGCCGAGCCCTTGCGCATCCATGCGTTGGCCATGGGATCGGATCTGAAAAATCGGGTGGCCGGGCTGCTGGAATCGGTGGGCCTTTCGCCTTCCGACGCGGAGAAATACCCGCATCAGTTTTCCGGGGGACAGCGGCAGCGACTGGCCATAGCCCGAGCGCTTGCCGTTCAACCCGAACTCGTGGTGGCCGACGAGCCGGTGTCGGCGCTGGACATGTCGGTGCAGGCCCAGGTGCTCGGCCTTTTGGAAGACTTGAAGCGGCGGCTCGGGCTCACCTATGTGTTCATCTCCCATGACCTCGGGGTGGTGCGGCGCATTGCGGATCGCGTTTTGGTGATGTACCTGGGTCATATCGTGGAGGAAGGGGAGACGAAAAATCTTTTCCGGCATCCGCTGCATCCTTACACCGAAGCTTTGATCGCGGCTTCGGCCTTCGGGGAAAATGGCCGGAAAAGCGAACCGCCGCTGAAGGGGGAAATCCCCAGCCCCATGCATCCGCCATCCGGTTGTCCCTTCCAAACCCGCTGCCCCAAGGTCATGGACATTTGCCGCCGGGAATACCCGCCTTGGATTTCCCGCGAGGAAAACCGCGTGGCGTGCTGGCTGTATGAAAAGTCCGAAACCCCTCGATAAATCCTGAGTTTTTACGCGTTTGGACCGGATTTCGTGGGGCTGGTTTCCCTTTTTTTAACCTTAGGCTTATATTTTCCCTCCCTCGGCCTACAAAGGAAAAATGCCACCTTATATTCATTAGTGCGGTGGGGACAGCAAGGAGCGAAGTCATGAAAATCGGAAATGTTCTCCGTCCTCGGCTCAGCATCGGAATCCGCGGGTTGTCGCTTATGTCCGCAGCGGTTTTGTCCTTCGCCGCAGGGTCTCAGGCCCAACGGCGCTGCGATTTGGCAGTCAACACCACGCCCGGGGTCGGCGCCGACACGGCTTGCCTCGATCTAATCGCCTTGAACGGCGGCGGCACGCCCATCCAAACCGCGAGCAACGCCACGCGCATCAGCAATCAGGGGATGACGCTGTGCAAGAATGCGTTCGGTACGCAAACCACGGGAGGTGTGGCTGATATCGTTTATGTCTATGACAATTCGGGGAGCATGGGCTTGGGGGGAGGTGCTTGGATAAACCCCGCCAACGGAGATACGGTTTTTTATCAATCCACTACTGGATGCCCTGCGGGCAGCGGCGCAGGTGGCGCCAATACCAACGGCACCATAACCATTCCCGTTTGGAATGCGGCCGGACTCGCAACGACCCCGACTACCATGCCACGGCTCATCTCGAACACCGGATGCACCAGTTGGTCCGGCGACCCTTATAATGCTCGAGGGAGAGCCTTTCGTCTCGGTATTACCAGCCAATCCACGCTTTCGCCGCTATCTACTGCGGGTATCATGTCGTTTAATAATGCGGTCAATAACTCGCAACGCCCTCTGGTGCTGAACGCCGCCAATACCGCCACGGTTCTGAATTCCATCGCAGCCGTCAGCGGCGGCGGCACTCTTTATCAGCCGCCTTTGGATAGCAGCAAAAATTGGCTGCTGAATACCGCCATCACCGGCGCCAATCGCACCAAAGCCGTCATTTTTCTATCCGACGGCCGTCCTACCGACACCACCGGAACCGGAAATTACCTGAATATTTTGCAAAACAATTACCGCTCTCCTCCGCTGCCGGCGGGCCTGATGCCGCCCATTTATGGAATTTTCCTGGGCAAGGATACCGTGGGGAGCGGAAGACTCAAGAAGCTTTCGGATACGACAGGCGGCCAATTTCACCTGATCCCCCCCAATCGGCCCGACAGCTTGAGTTCGGTGGTTGCTTCGATTGTGGGGAACATTATCGTCGCCTCGGCCCCCCGCACCGTCACCATCACCAACACCACGGTGAATCAAACCAGCGTGTCGGACACTTTGGCCTTCGACACCGCCGGCAATCTCAGCCTGACCTTGGACAGCATCATCGCTTTGCGCCAGGGGACGAACAACTTCCGGGTGACGGTGACGAACACTGACGGCAGCGTAAAGGTGTACACTTTCTCCATCAAGGCCGACGGACCAGCGGCGACCACGAGCACGGGCGATCTGACTTGCTATGATCCTCCCACCCTGCAGCTTAGGGACAACGGCGGCATCGTGACGGCGTATACGGCCAATGCCGCGAGCTATACGGTAAGGCTGGTCCGCAACGCCGGCGATTCCCTGGCCTCGGTGACGGTGTCGGCCATCACCAAGGATTCGATGCCGCCCATCGGCCCCGGGGATAATGAATCATTGACCCTGGCGTTGAATAATACCTCGGGCAACACGGCCACTTTCCAGGCAAACACCCCCTTTAACGGTCAATCACAATCCCCGGCGAACAATGGCACCTTGGAGGCCGACGCCAACGGCACGGTGATTTTAAGTTGGACGCATCCCCGCGACTCGCGCGAATTCGCCGTGGACACCGTGCAGGGGTACAAGATTCCCGTGCTGAACGGCGTGGTGGAAATCACCCGCAAGCTGCCCGTTTCCGGAGGCTCACCCCCTTTGGGCCCCATCACTTCGCCGGTGGTCGTCCTGACCGGCCCCGGCTGTCTTTATAATTGCAACGGCCCGGCCGAGCTGGCCGCCCGTGATTCCCTGATCCCGGCCTTCCAGTTGACGACGCGATCGCCTTTCAACTTCTCGGTGTATATCTACGATCACCTGGGACAATACGTGAACAAGGCCGTCGGGGGCGTGGACTCCGCGCAATGGGAAGCGGCGCGGTTGGCTACGGGGACGGATTCGGTGGTGTCGGAATTGAAAATCCTCCCCGTATCCCATGACGGCAGGGCATTCGGCACCGGGGTTTACATCCTCAAGGCCACCATCCAGACCCTGACCTTGAACCGGATCAACGCGGGCGTGGAAACCCGCGTGTTCTCGGCCAAGCGGCGCTTCATCAACCGCTTCGGCTACGTGCACCCCTGACGCCTGATCAGTTCCCGGCACACATCTTTCAACCATCCGTGGTTGGACTCGTAATCCTCGGCGCGTCCCTGGATTTGCTCGGGGGTTTGCACGTAAGGGCCGGGTTGCAATTCCGAGGCGCCGGTTTCCAGCCAGGTGGCGGCAATTTCGGGCGTGATCTCCGGATGGAATTGCAGGGCCACGGCTTTTTCGCCCCAGGCGAAGCCCTGGTTCGCGCACCCTTTCGACCGGAACAGGGGAACGGCGCCGGGAGGAATCCCGAAAGTGTCGCCATGCCAATGGAAGGCGGAAAAACGCGGCGGAAAACAATGTGCGACCCAGGAAACGTGCGCGCCGGGAAGTTTTTCCACCGGCCACCAGCCGATTTCGCGATGGCCGTTTTTCGTCACTTTGGCTCCGAGGACTTCGGCCATGAGCTGGCTCCCCAGGCAAATCCCCAATACGGATTTTCCGGCTTTCAGGGCCGATTGCAAGGCGCGTTTCTCCCCGATCAGCCAGGGGAATTCCGTTTCGTCGTATACACCCATGGGTCCGCCCATGACGACGAGTAGATCGAAGCTGTCCAGCGCCGGAGGTTTTTCCCCTTCAAAAAAACGGGTGGTTTCGATTTCGGCGCCCGCGCCCGCGCCCGCGAATACGGATTCCATGGCGCCGAGGCCCTCGTGGGGGACATGCTGGAAGACGCGGACGCGCGGCGGCATGGGCGGAGAAAATAATTCCATCGCCGCGCGGTAACAATCCGCTAACCGATGGGGATGCTCTTTGCCCTTGCGGGCTGGCGACGCTGATTTCCAGGCCGAGGCGAAGCAATATCGGGACTTGGCGGAAAGCCCGGAAACAAAAAAGCCCCGCTGACGCGGGGCTTTGGATTCGCCGGGTTCGGCGAAAGCGGATTACAGGGCTAGGGTCACGTACACGTTGGCAGTAACGCCCCAAGCGGCAAAAGTGTTTTTTCCCATCACGGTGTACGGAATGGTCAGCTCGGTGGACACCGTGGGGAGCCAGGTGGCATTCCAACCCGGTTTCAAAGTCATCAGGTTGCCTTCGTCACCTCCTCCCGTTCCGTTGAACTCGGATTCGCTGGTGATGTCATATTGAATGCCGAGATAGACTCCGCCGAATTGATTGAACCTGAACTCGGGCTTGGCATAGATGGAGATCACATTGCCGTCCTTGATGGAATCGGCTCCCTCGAAATTGAGTTTGTAACTGGCCAGAGCGGTCAGATTGAACATGGGGACAAAAAGCTTGGTATACACCGCGCCGAAGCTC
>JBGPFT010000048.1:0-9986 GCA_041483475.1 Fibrobacteria bacterium
AGGGCGGGCATGAGCATTTCGGGGGCGAATTTGCCGCCATAAGGCCCGAAACGGCCCCAAGCATCGGGCAATTGGCGCGGATCCATGATTTTTTCAAAGGTAACTTTTCTCTATTTGCGCCGCGCCGTGATGCGGGTCAGGCCGTTGCCGCTGCCCGGAGAAACCGAAACGGACAAAGTGTCCGGAAGAAACATGCCTTCGGGCGGGGCGTAGAAAACAACCTTATAGGTGCCGGGCGGAATATCCGGCAGGCTGAAGCCGCCGTTTTGCAAGGTCGTGGTCGCATAGGGCGTTCCGGCCAATGAAACTTGAATGTCCTCGTCGCCCACATAGGGGGCCACCACCGACCCGCGCGATGCGGTTCCGTGCAATTCCCCCGTTGCCTGCAAGGACAAGGTTTCGGCCACCACGCCCCGGCGATGGATACCGAGACCGAGGCGCAACGCCTTGCCGTTAAAACCCATGGCTTCGACGGTGTAAGGGCCTCCGTTCAACGGCCCGAATTGGAAACGCCCGTCGCCGCCGCAATTCAGGCTGTCCGTCGGAAGCACGGACAAGGGAAAGGAATCGGGGGATCCGGGCGCAGCCGGGGCGGCGAGCAACCGCACGAAAGCCGCGGTGGGCGCTCCGAGATCCAGGACCAGGCCGTCCAAGGTCCAAACGAACGGGCCCGGCACGGCGGTAGCCGCCGCAGCTCCCAAGGGACTTTGGCCGCCCACCGAATTCACAGCCCGCACCTGGTATCGCAAAGCCCGGCCCTCCGGCAATGCCAACACGGAATCGGAAAAAACCGTGTCCGAAACGGCGAAAGTCCGGTTGTTGCCCGCGTTCAAGGTATCGCTCCGCGTCAATTCATAATGCGCGAAGTTGGAAACCTTAACGGGCCGCCAACCCAAGCGGATCACAAAGGCATCCGAATCAGGCGCCGCGATCAAGCCGGCCGGAACGGGAGGATCGACGAAAGGGCTCCATTCCAAATCCATGGGCGGTACATTCGTCGTTCTCCCCGAAACCACCAGAATGGAATCGGAGGTTCGGGGCAGATAATGCCCGTCCCCCGCGGCGAAAGCGAGCCGGTAAACCCCTTCCGGGGCGTCCAGGGAACAGCGCCCGGCCGTATCGGTGAAAACGAAAATTTCCGTGCCGGCCAATCTCACCAGGATTTTCTCGTTGCCGGTGATTCCCGACGGCAGGGAATTGGGGCCGCGCGTGACCGTGCCGGAAACATGGCCCGGCGCTTTCAGGATCAGCGACAAGTCGGCCGTTTCCCGCAAGTCCGAGGTTCCGATGCGGGAAGACAGAGCGACCGTCCCAAAAATCGAATCCGCCGCCGCGACGGCGTAAACGGCCGGGGCCAGGGAAGTAAAGCGGAATGAACCGTCGGGCACAATCGTATCCGCGACCAGAACCGGCGAGGATAAGTCGGCGTTGACGTCGTCGCCGGGCGGCAAACGAAACAGCTTTACCCGCGCCCCGGAAACGGGGTTTCCCTGAACATCAATGACACGGATGGAAATGGCGGGCAAAAGACTTTCGTCGATTTTCTCCGTGCCCAAAAAATCGCAGGAAAGCAGAAGCGAAGACAGGATCAGAAAGGATGGGGTTTGCCGCATGCAGCGACAGCGGAACAAAATCCCGCGCACTTGTCAACGCAGCAATACCTTCGCCTGTATCGGCGCCGCGTCCGTCAAAATGCGCACCACATAAAGCCCCACGGGGGCGGGCTGGCCGCGCATGTCCAGCCGATCCCAGGTCATTTCCGGCGCCGAAACCGGCATTTTTCGGATCAGGCGACCCGACAAGGACAAAATTTCCACTCCGCGCACTTCCCGGTTCCCGCCGTATATCTTCCCCACCCCGGCGATGGAAAAAATGAAGCCCCGCCCGAACGCGCCGCCGGGGCCGGGAATGTTCACAGGCGTTCCCATGGTGATGGTTTTCTGCTGCACGATGGCTCCCGGAACGTCGCCGATGCGGTTTACCACCACCATCCGGCCGTCCGTGATGTGGAAAACCATGATGTCCCCGTTCATCACCGTGCCGTCGTCGTAGAGGTCTATTCCCTGGAAGGCGTAGATCTTTTTGGAATGGGAATGGCCGTGGAGGATCCCGATGCAGTTGTAATTCCGCAGCAAGGTCACCATGGCGTTTTTCTGGGTGTTCTGGTAATAGTCCTGGACGGTGTCGATATTGAAATGCTGGAACACGAATACCGGCCGCCCGCTGGAACCAACGTTCTGGGCCAGATCGTTCTGGAGAAAGGTCAGGCTGCCGTTCGGATCCCATTGCGCGGCGACGCCGATTTGGTTGCCGATGAACAGGTTGAGGTTCACGAAATGCACCTGATCCCAGTTCCAGGAATAATGGAGGTTCTGGGCGTCAAAGGCGGTGATGCCGGTCCTTTGCGCGTTCCGGGCGATGAAGTTGTTCTTGATCAAAGTGGAACTTTGGGAAGTGGTGTAATTCCAGAAGTCGTGGTTGCCCAAGCCGTCATAGACGCTGAAGATCACGCGCGCACTCCCGGTGGGGCTGTAATCCGCCAGATAATTGGCCCAGAGCCCGGCGTCCGGAAATTCTATCAAGTCCCCCGGTAGCAGCACCCCGCGCGGCACCGCGATGGGTCCGCCCCCCACCGCCGCCGGATACGCCTTCCCCGGCAAAGTGTTGAGCCGGCCCGGCATGGCCGCGCGATTGGCGTCCTTGGTGGCGCTGCTTTGCCCGTAATGGCTGTCCGAAACGGCGAAAAATGTGATGTCGGTGACGGCGAACGAAAAAACGGCTTCAAGGGAAATGACGGCGGGAAAAATCCAGGGGCGAATCATAATGCCTCCAAACCAGAAAGGGGTGTTCGCTTCGGGATCCCCCGACGCGTACTTTATGGTGAAACTAAGCGAAAAAAGAAGAAAAGACATGACGATTGTGACTGTTTCATTGCCCTTTCCGGCGATGCAACAGGGCAAAACGCGTTGGAAACACGTTCAGGGCGCCATCAGCCTTTGCACCGCCCAAAACAGCCCCACGGCGGCGATCAACCCGCTGGCGGGCATGACCACCCGGTGGAAATACCAGGGCCGTTTCCACATCCACGCCGTCAGCACAGCCGCGCCCGCGATGACGGTCAATTGCCCCAATTCCACGCCGGCGTTGAAGCCGACCAGAGTAGCCAGGAACTGGGTTTGCACCAACCCCAGGCCTTTCAGCACGCCCGCGAAACCCAGTCCATGGACCAAGCCGAAGGTGAAGACGATCATCCAGCGTGAAGGCCGCAACTTCCGGAAAAAGATGTTTTCCAGCGCCACCACCGCGATGGACAGGGCGATCAGCGGCTCCACGATGCGGGTGGGAAGCGAAAGCACCCCGAGCATGGAAAGGCCCAAGGTGATGGAATGGGCGAGGGTGAAGGCCGTGACCTGGATGAAAAGCGGGCGCAGGAAGGTGGAGAACAGGAACAGCCCCAGCACGAACAAAATATGGTCCGGGCCATGGGGAACGATATGGGTGAATCCGAGGAATACGAAACGTTTCAGTATGCCCCAAGTCGAAGCCGGAGAGTTCCGGGCCGGCTTGGCTTGATTCCCGGAAAGCGCCCGCAGCGAAGCCGTGTCGAGTTCCACAGGGAATTGATCGTCCAGGGCCAACCATCTGCGCATAATCAAACGGTTTTGCTGATACAGGCTCAATTGGCATATGGCTTGCACTTCGAATTCCGCGAACAGATCGGATTGGAGAATCAGGCGCCGGGCCCCGGAGGGCAGGGGCCAAGCCAGCTTCATGACATAGGTCGTGTCTTCCAAGGCGGCGCTGTCCATCTTGCGCGCGGCGTGGAGCGTATCCTTGCTCCAGAAAACGACCTGCACCGGGCCGGCGGGCCTCCCATCCGCCGATACCTTGAGACGGGCTCGGTAATAGTCGGCGATCCGGCCGCTGAGGGCTTCCATTTCGGCCCGACTCAGGTCGCGGGTGCGATATACCCCCAGCACCTTGAGCACTTCGTAGGAATTCACATCCACCCGCATTTCCAGGAAACCGGGGCGCAATACCGCGTCGATCTTGGAAGTGCCGGTAGGATGGGAAAAAGCGCTTAGCGCCGGAAACAACGCCAGTGCGAACGGGGCCGCGCGCATGCGGAATCTACCGAGGAAACCCCGGCCACAATCCCAACAACACGACGGCAAGCGCCAGAATCCACAAGGGCAGCGACCCGGCAAAACCGAGGCGGGGCAGGGGCGGCCGGAATTCGGGATTCGCCACATAGGCTTCCTTCACGGGGCGCAAGTAGTAGTAGAGGGAAAGGACGGAGTTCGCCACGGCGATGAACACCAGGGCATAATGTTTTTCGCGCATAGCGACGGAGAAGAGTTGGAATTTTCCCAGGAAACCCGCCAGGGGTGGAATTCCGGCCAAGGAGAACATGCTGAGCAAAAGCAGAAGCGCCGCGCCGGGTTTTTCCCGGGAAAGATCGCGGAAGGCGCCCATTTCCTCGACACGCTTCGGACCCGTGGCGCGCAAGGCGAAGAAGAAGGCCAAAGTGGCGGCTCCGTAGACGAAGAGATTGAACAACAAAGCCGATTGGCCCCGCGCGGAGTCTCCCGTGAAAGCCAGCAGGAAATATCCCGCCTGGGCGATGGAGGAATAGGCCATGAACCGCCGCGCGTTGTGCTGGCGCATGGCGCCCAAATTACCCGCGACCATGGAAGCGACCGCAGCGACGGCGAAAACCGGATAAAACCCGAGGCGCAGCGCGTCGAGCGGACCGAAGAACAGAGCCGCCATCGCCGCCAAGCCCGCGGCCTTGGAACCTACCGACAAAAAAGCGGTGACGGGCGTAGGCGCTCCCTCGTATACATCGGGAGCCCACATTTGCAACGGAACCAGGGAGATCTTGAAGCCTATCCCCCCGAACAACAGCAAAGCACCCAACTCCAACAGGCGCGAAGGCCGGGAAGCGGCCAAAGCCAGACCGTCGAAGGACAAATTTCCCGCCGCGCCGTATAGCAAGGAAAGGCCGAACAGGTTCAATGCCGTCGCCATGCCCGCCATCACCATCAGCTTGGAGGCGGCCTCCACCGATTCCCCGGAACGGGATTGGAATCCGGCCAAGGCGAACAGCGGCAAGGTGGCCAATTCCAGGCCGAGGAAAAACGTGAGCAATTCGCGCGCGGACACCAAGACGAACATTCCCAGGACGCAGAACAAAAGTAAGGCATGGAAAGCTCCCGGACTCTGTGGGGGTACGGCATGCCGTGCCCCCACAGAGTCCGGGCCGTTGTCGAAATACCCGGCCGACAGGATTTGGGTGAAGAACAAGGCCAAGGTAAAGATCAACCGCCACCAGAAACCCTGCGGCGTTACCGCATAGGTGGACCAACCGCCGGAAACGGACGATCTTGTGAACAGCAAAGCTGCCAGCACGCATACAGTTCCGATCGCCGCCAATCGGCCGCAAATTTTTCCGTCCTCATCGCGCGCCCGCGCATCAGCCACCAGCACGGCCACGCCCGTGGCCAAGAGCAACAAATCGGGCAATACGGGAAAGGTGTTCATCCGCGGTTCAGGTTGTTGAGGATGGGGATCAGCGACTCATCGATGCGGGAAACCATCCAACCCGGCAAAAGACCCATGCCGATGATGCCGAGCAATAATACCAGTAAAGCGATCTTTTCCACGAGGGTTGCATCTCCCCCCGCGCGCCCCTGCCCCCCTGTGGGGGCATGGGAAAGGCGGGGTGGGCCATGTAATACGGCGTTCACGCCCCGAAGCAGGTACACCGCGGCGACCACGATGGAACCGATGGCGAGAAAAGTCCCCGCGCGGATGGCGGGCGAGGAACCCAGGAAACCCCCGAGGAAAATGTTGAGCTCGGAAGGAAAACCCGCCAGGCCCGGAAGGCCCAGTCCCGCGAATCCCACGATCACCATGGCCACGCCGAGAAAAGGCATGGACCGCATCAAGCCCCCCATTTCGGCGATGATGCGCGTATGGGTGCGCTCATAAATCATGCCGATCAGACAGAAAAAGGCGGCCGTGATCAAGCCATGCGAAACCATTTGGAGTACGGCGCCGCGCAACGCGGTCGCGTTCAAGGCGCATAGCCCAAGGAATACCAAGGCGCAATGCGACACCGAGGAATAGGCGTTCATGTATTTGAGATCGGTTTGCCGCACGGCCGCCAACGCCCCCCACAAGGCGCCCGCCACGGCCAGGGCGAAAAACGGGCCGGCCCAGAAATGCGCGCCCTCGGGAAGCAGGTATATCGCCATGCGCAGGCAACCGTAGCTTCCGATTTTCATGTGCACGCCCGCCAGAAACATGGACACGGCGGTGGGCGCTGCGGCGTGACCGTCGGGCGACCAGATGTGGAAAGGGAAAAGATTTCCCAGCACGGCGAATCCCAAGAACACGGCGGGAAAGGCCCAGCGTTGAAAAGAGGGATCGAAGTGCATTTGCGCCAATTCCAGCAAGTCAAAAGTCTTCGCTCCGGCCTCGAAGTACACGCCCAGGAATCCGATCAACACCAATCCCGATCCTCCCAGGAGGATCATAGTGAGCTTCATGGCGGAGTATTCCTTACGGCCGCTGCCGAACATGGCGATGAGCAGGTAGGTGGGAATCAAGGTCAATTCGTTGAAGAAAAAGAAGGCGAGCAAATCGAAAGACATGAAGCTGCCGAAAGTCCCGGCCGCGAGTACTTGCAGCAGGATGAAGAACTCCTTGACTCGCGTTTCGATGCGCCAACTGGCCAAGGTGCCGCAGAATACGATGATGGCCGCCAGCAACATCAGGAACATGGAAATGGCGTCCACGCCGGTGTAATAACCGGCGCGCAGGGAGGGGATCCACGGGACTTTCACGGCGAAGGCCAGCTCCGTGCGGGTGGCCCCGAAATCCGGCGCGGGGCCGGCCCAGCAAAAGCGCAGCGTCAGCCAGGCCGTCGCAAGCAAGTTGATCCCCGCCGCCACGGTCGCGATCCCGCGGATGACGCGTTTGCTTCCGGAGGGAATCACCGCCAACAACAAGGCCATCCCCAAGGGAAAAATCCAGGTGAGGTTCAGCACCCAGGTTTCCAAGGCGAAACCGTTCACGGCGATCCTCTTTCCAGCAGATACAGGAGACACAATCCGACTAGGCTTAGGCCCGAATAGAATTGCAGGCGCCCATTTTGCGCCCAGGACAGCAGCACTGAGATGGCACGGATGAAAAACGTCGTGAGATCGAACAGACCGTTCACGATTTTCTTTTCCGCCCAGGCCAGGGGACGCGACACCCCGCCGATGGCCACGCGGCGGGCCAGGAACATCCAGGCTTCGTCGAGATAAAACTTGCGGGCCACGATCCGATGCCAAACCGGGGAGGACGGGGATTCCCCGGGCGCGGTCCGTTTCCGGACGTAAAGGACATAAGACGCCGCGATGCCGAACGCGGCCATGCCCAAAGCGGCGAATGGCACCCAACCGAATCCACTGCTTACCCCCGGTTCCGCCTCCGCCAACGCGGGGAAAGGCCGCACGGTGGACAAGAAAACACCTTTCGCCAATCCCGCCAATACGCTGGGGATCGCCAAGACTACCATGGGAATGACCATGATGGCCGATTCACCGTGGACATCGTCGGATTGAGAATCGTCTTTTCGCGACCCATGAAATACGAGAAAAAAATAGCGGAACATGTAGAAGGCGGTGATCCCGCCCGTGAGCAAAGCGGCGGTGAAGGCAAAGGGGCGCCCATTGACCAAGGTGGCCAACAAAATTTCATCCTTGGAGAAAAATCCTGCAAAGGGCCATACTCCGGCGATGGCTAGGCAGGCGATCAAGGTCAACGCATAGGTCCAGGGCAGGCGCCCACGCAGGCCGCCCATATCCTTGAGATCCTGGCCGTGCACGGCGTGGATGATGACTCCCGCCGAAAGAAACAAAAGGCATTTGAAAAAGGCATGGGTAAAAACGTGGAACATGGAAGCGCTGTAGCCAAGCGCGCCAGCTTCCCCGCTCCCAAGGCCCAGCGCGAACATCATGGTCCCGAGTTGCGATAAGGTCGAGAAGGCGAGGATGCGTTTGAGGTCGGTTTGAGCGCAGGCCACCACCGCCGCGAACAAGGCGGTGATAAGCCCCGTGGCTTCCACCACGCGTAGCATGGATTCGCAGGCGGAAAACAACGGGAAAAAACGCGCGGTCAAGTACACTCCCGCCACCACCATGGTGGCCGAATGGATGAGGGCGGACACCGGCGTGGGGCCTTCCATGGCGTCGGGAAGCCACACATGCAGCGGAAACATGGCGGATTTTCCCCAGGCGCCGGCGAAAAGGCAGAGACAAGCGGCGAACAGAAGGTTGAAGGAAATCCCTCCGACGACCACCGAATGATTGAGCGCATCGGCCGTGGACGCCGCGTTGAGGTTGCTGATGTCGAAGCTTTGGGCGTGCAACCCAACAAGCAGCAAGCCCGCCAGAAAAAACGCGTCGGCCAGGCGCGTGATGACGAAAGCCTTCTTGCCGGCCGCCACGGCGGCGGGCTTTTCGTACCAGAAACCGATCAGGAGATAGGAGGCCGCGCCCACCAATTCCCAGAAGAAAAAAGTCTGCACGATATTATGCGCGGATACCAGGCCCAGCATGGTGAAGGTGAAAAAGGACAGCAAGGCGAAAAACCGTCCCCGACCGCGATCCTCGCGCATGGTGCCGATGGAATAGAGATGAACCAGGAAGGAGATTCCCGTGACGATCAGGATCATCATCACTGAGATGGGATCGAGATAAAAACTGAACTTGGCCGCCAGCGCCGGACCTGGAAAAGGCATCCACACGTGTTCAAAGGCCAGGGCCGCCGCTTGCGGAAACAGGGAAGGCCTTTCCAACACTTCGGAGCGCCATCCCAAAGCCAGAGCGATGGCTGCCGCGAAGGAAAGACCCATCAATCCGGTGGCGACCCATCCCGATGCGCCCGAATGTTTGCGACCCAACCAAAGTCCATTGAGCAGGAAAGACAGCAGCGGCAATCCAAGCACCGCATAGGCCCAAAGACGCGTGGGACCGCTGATCCCGTATAGGCTGAGATTATCCATGCAATCGGTTCAATTCATCGACGTCGATGCGGCTGCGCCAGCGCTGTAGCGCCATCACAATGCCCAAGGCCAAGGCCATTTCGCCGGCGGTAACGGCCATGACGAAAAGCGGGAACACGGCGCCCGCCGTCGCGTCTCCCCCTCCGAAGCGGGCGAAAGCGGTGAAATTGATCAGGGCGGCGTTCACCATGAGCTCCAAGGACATGAGCACGGCGATGAGGTTGCGCCGCGTGAGCAAACCGTACACGCCGAGGGCGAACAAAGCGGAGGAAAGGAGAAGACAGGCAGGAAGATTCAATCCTTACCTCCGTCCAACCCGCGCACCACGGCCAAAGCTCCGACCAGGGCCGCCAAAAGCAAAACCGAAACGATTTCGAATGGGACTATAAATCCGTTCGCCCCCGGATCTAAAAGCCTCGATCCCAAGGCGCGGAGGGAGGCAAAACCCTCCTGTACGGGCGACCCGTGGATCCCCCCCCCCATGACCGACGCGCCACGCCAGCCCGGCCCGGCCAAGAGCGCGAACACGGCGGCGGCCACCGGCAACGCCAGCGCGGCCTTGAATTTTCCCGCCGCGGACATTTTGCTCCCGACGTCCATGGTCAGGAACACCGCATACAACACGAAGATCAAGATGCCGCCGATATAGACGAGCACCTGGGCCAAAGCCGTCATTTCGGCGCCCAAAAGGAGAAACAGCGCGGCCGATGCGAACAAGGTTGCGAGCAACGCCAGGGCGGAATGGAAAAGATTGCGCAAGGTCACCACGGCCGTGGCGGAAATCAAAATGCCGGCGGCGACCGCGTAAAACAAAGCATCGCGGATCAACCCCGGCCTTCTTTCTTGTTCAGGACGCGGATGAGATCCTCGCGCCGAAAGGCGGCTTCCTCGAAACCGTGGCCCATACGGATGGCGTCGAAGGGACAGG
>JBGPFT010000049.1:0-9911 GCA_041483475.1 Fibrobacteria bacterium
CTATGCCACGCATAACGTCACCTGCGTGGGCAACGACACTCTGAACCAGGACTTGCGCGTGACTTTGGGCCTCATCGCCAACACCGATTTCAGGATTTGGAAGAGAAGTCCGACCTCCATCACGGTGGAAGCCGCCATCATCGCGCGGGGCGGCTGGTATGCCGCGGACGGAGACGGCACCACGCATGTGGGGACCTATCCTTCGGGATCGGCTTGCGTCATCGCCCTGGACACCTGCTGGAACCTCACCTTGCTGGGAGGATACATCACCCACAGCGGCGGTTCCTCCGGACCCTGGTATGCCCACGGCCTTCTGGGCCATAAATCCCGCGCCTATACTTACGATGCCGATAATCTCTACAGCCCACCGCCAAAATTCCCCGTGCTATGGGGACAAAACGGAACCGTGCCCCTATGGCAGGCCGTCAGCATGGGCGAGAATTAGCGTTTATCCGAAGACGAGTTTTTCCGAGCCGCGCAACCCGTTCACGAAATCCCGTCCCGTAATCCTGGGCTTGCCCTCCCATTGGATTTCCAACAGTTCGAGCCGGCCTGCTCCCGTTCCCACCAAAGGCCGGCCGGACTCGACTCGGAACGCGCCGGGTCCGGGATTTTCCCCGGGAACAACGGCGGCGCGATGGATGCGCAACAGGCGCCCCGATTCCGGCTCAACGGTGTAACACACCGGATAGGGGTTAAAAGCGCGCATGCGATTGTGGATGACGGCGGCCGGCAAAGCCCAGTCGATGCGGCCATCCTCCTTCCGAAGCTTTGGAGCCGGCGTGGCGCCGGTGTGATCCTGTTCCCGCGGCCGCAAGCGGCCATGCTCCCAGTCGTCCAAGGTCCGGAGCAGCAGGTCGCGGCCCAGAACAGCCAGACGGTGAAAAAGCTCCCCCGAGGTTTCGTCGGAGCCGATGGGGGCTTTCGCCTGCGCCAGGATTTTTCCGTGATCGACCTCGGCGTCGAGCTGGAAAATCGTGACCCCCGTTTCGGTTTCCCCGTTGGCGACGGCCCATTGGATGGGCGCGGCCCCGCGGTACTTGGGCAGAAGCGATCCGTGTACGTTCACGGCCCCGAGCCGTGTCAACGGGAACAGCGAGGCCGGCAGGACACGGAATGCCACCACCACCATGAGATCGGCTTTTTGCGCGGCGACGAGATCATGAAAACCCGAATCCTTGAGCGAACCCGGCTGCGCCACCGGAATGCCGAGTTCCAGGGCTTTTTCCTTCACCGGCGAGGCCGCCAATTTTTGTCCGCGCCCCTTGGGCTGATCGGGCCGGGTCACCACCAAAGAGACGCGATGGGCCTGAGCGAGCGCTTCCAAAGCAGGGACGGCGAAGGCGGGCGTGCCCATGAAAATGAGGTTCATCGATGCTTCCGGGAAAACGCGATCGGCGTTATTTCTTCTTCAGCGACCGCCACCAGTCCTCACGGGACTGGTACCACGCCACCGTGGCCGGAAGGCCGCTGGCGAAATTGTGTACGGGTTCCCAGCCCAGTTCGAGGCGGATTTTCGAAGCGTCGATGGCGTAGCGGAGATCATGCCCGAGGCGATCCGTGACGAAGCGGAGGGAGGATTCGTCCCGGCCCAGCAAAGCAAGCAAAGTTTTGGCGATGTCGATGTTCTTCCACTCGTTGCGTCCGCCGATGTTATAGGTCTCGCCGGCCTTTCCCTTTTCCAGCGCCAGCAGGATGCCGCGGCAATGATCCTCGACGTGCAGCCAGTCGCGGATGTTCCGACCGTCGCCATAGACGGGAATCTGGAGTCCGTCGATGAGGTTGGTGATGAGCAGGGGGATGAACTTCTCCGGATGCTGGTAGGGCCCGTAATTGTTGGAGCAATTAGTAATCACCGCGTCCAGGCCGAAGGTGTGATGGTAGGCGCGCACCAGCAAATCCGATCCGGCCTTGCTGGCGGAATACGGAGAGTTCGGCGCATAGGGCGTGGTCTCGGTGAAAAGACCGGTGGGCCCCAGCGACCCGTACACTTCGTCGGTGGACACGTGCAGAAAACGCGAAGACTTGAACTCGCGTGCGCATTCCAGCAAAACCTGGGTGCCTAATACGTTGGTTTTGACGAAAACGTCGGGCCCCTCGATGGAGCGATCCACATGGGACTCGGCGGCGAAATGCACCACGGCATCCGGCTTCCTTTCGAAAACCTCGCGCATGGCGGCCTTATCGCAGATATCAGCCTGGACGAAGCGGTAACGCGGATCGAGTGCCAAGTCGGCAAGATTGGCGGGATTGCCCGCATAGGTGAGTTTGTCGACGTTGGTGACGCTGAGATCCGTCCGCGTCTTAAGCAAAAGGCGGACGAAATTGCTGCCGATGAAGCCGCAGCCGCCAGTAACGAGAATGTGCATGCGGGAAAAGTAATTTCTCCCCTCTCCCATTCTTTAAAATGGGAGAGGGGCCGGGGGCGGTCCCCGAGCCTTGGTCGAGGGGTGAGGGCGTTTACTTGGCGAATTCCCGCGCGATCCGCGTCATCTTTTCCTCGCTGCGCGCGAAAGCCGCGACGACATCGGGGTCGAAGTGCTTGCCGGCCTCGTCCAGGATATGTTCGCGCGCGGCTTCATGGGGCATCGGCTCCTTATAGCAGCGGCGGGAAATCAAGGCGTCGTAAACGTCGGCCAGGGCCACGATGCGGGCCGAAAGCGGAATGTCCTTGCCTTGGAGCGGCTTGCCGATGCCCGCATCGACGAACATGGCGCGCGAGGCCCCGAGCACATTGGGATAACCGGCGCCGTCGTAGCGCTGGTGATGGTGATAGGCGATTTGCTTCCCCAAACTGTAGAAGGTGCGGAAACCGAGCTTCAGTTCCAGTTCGTTCAGGAGATCGCCGCCCAATATGGTGTGCATCTTCATGATCTCGAATTCATCGGCGGTGAGGGAGCCCCGTTTCTTGAGGATGCTGTCGACTATGCCCACCTTGCCGATGTCGTGCAAGGGGGCGGAAAGGAAAATCTCCTCGCAATATTGGCGCGTGACGTATGCGCGGTTTTCCGGAAGCTTCCCCATTTCTTCGGTCAAGAGGCGGGAGTAATGACTCATGCGCAGGATGTGATCGCCGGTGTCGGCGTCGCGCACCTCGGACATGCGGGCGAAGCCCAGGATGGACACCTTTTGCAACTCGTGCCCACGCTCCAGGCCTTGGGCTACTTTTTTCCTCCAATTCCGGCGCGAAGCGCGATGAGCGACGGCGAAAAAGCGCAAAGCCAGGTAAGGCAAAACGAAATCGGCCGACCAAACCGCGACCTGCGGCCAAGTCGCGGGCCAAAAACCAACCCAGGAACCGCGCGTCCACAGATGCGCGACCGCCGCAAACACACGGAGACACAAGGCGAAAGTCAAGGCGGGGATCAGGGGGTTTTGCAGAGAAAAATCGGAAGCGCGAATAACGACCTCTACGTTTTTCTCCTTCACGCTCCGCCGCCTTTGCGTTTGGGAAAGCGCCGCAGGGGAAGGGGCCGGAGAGATGTCGATTAAGGCCATACGCAGGGGTCGTTTCCCTCATCTAAGTTAACGCCTACTTCAGGCCTGGACCCGCCATTTTCGGCTTCGATGATGGGCGAAACCGAGAACTTTACACCGTCAAAACCGCCCGGCTCCCGATTGCTAGAATAAGCGCAAGTGCTGCATCAAGAATTACGAGAATTGTCCCGCGCCTTTGAAAACGGCCGGATTTCCAAGGCCCGGCTTTGGCGCCGGCTGGCCAGGCTCACCCAGGAAACCTTGGGGTTCGCCACCCTTGATCATGGACGGGAGTCGAGAAAAGGGTTTCCGGAAGTGGTGTTCGGGGAAGGGAAGACCGTTCCCCAACTTTTGGAAATAATTCCCGCCTTGCTGCGCCGTTCAGGAAAAATCCTGGTGACCCGGCTCTCCGCTGAAAAGGCAAAGGCGATAACGAAAGCCCTGCCGCGCCTGCACTGGAACTCCGCGGCCCGTTGCCTGTATTTTCCCACCCGACCCCCATTGCGAAACCCGCGCGGCCATGTGCTGGTGCTGGCGGCGGGCACTTCGGATCTCCCCGCCGCCGAAGAGGCCGCGCTGACGGCGACTGTGCTGGGATGCCGGGTACGGCGCGCTACCGACGTCGGCGTGGCGGGTTTGCCGCGCCTGCTGGCCCGCCTGCCGGAAATTCAAAAGGCCACGGTGATCATCGCCGCAGCCGGTATGGAGGCCGCCCTTCCCGGCGTGGTGGCGGGCTTGGTGAAAATACCCGTCATCGCCCTCCCCACCTCGGTGGGATACGGCACCGGTGCCCGAGGATACGCCGCGCTCCTTTCCGTCCTCAACAGCTGCTCGCCCGGACTGCTCACAGTGAACATCGACAACGGGTTCGGGGCCGGATACGCGGCCGCCCAAATCATTTGGGCCGTGAATCGCCAGGGAAGAAACTGATGCAAGCCCGGTATGAACGGAGTCAGAAAGCCAGGCCGGATTCCAATCCCATGAGCAGGGAAAGGTCGCGATTGAAGCTCCCGCGTCGCCATACCAGGCCGTCGAAGAAACGCAGGTCGTAGAACAGCGCTCCTACATAGGCGCCGAGCAGGAATCTTTTTCCCGTCCGCGCCTGGAAGGAGAAGCGCCCCTCGGTGATCCAACCCGTGCCTTGCACCCAACTCGCGCCATTGAGGAAATCCACTCCCAAGGCGTAGCGATCGCCGCCGAAGCGCAAGGAAGGGCCGAGCAAGGCGAAGGCGCCGCCTACGCCGAAAGCCCGGCCCGGCTGGGTCGCTATTTCCTCAAGGCGGGCGCTCAAGTAACCGCCTTCGACGGTAAGACCCATTCCCAAAGCAGGGCGACGAATTCCCCAGGTCAGTCGTCCCGAGGCCAAATGGGTGTCGCGGTACAGGGGGGAGCCTCCGCCGGTCCAAGAGGATCCGGTATAGGTATAGCGCAAGGCGGCCTCGCGATACAGGGAGAAAGATTCTCTATCCGTCATGTAGTCGTAGAGAAGTTTGGGGAAATAGAGGACTACGGCGCCCACCACCACCACGCCGGCGGCAATGAATACCGCCGCGGCCCATTCCTTCGCGTCCGACGCGTTGGCGGAAACGTCGGCCACAAAACGTGCGGCATATCCCACCGCACGCTCATCCCGCGCTTCGGTTTCAGGATCCCCGGCGGCGGAATCCAAGACCACTTTTTCGGAATCATGGGTGCCGCTTAAACTGTCGGACGGTTCGATTTCCCGCCTTGCGAAGGCGGTGGCGCATAAAAGCAACAGGGGAAGGATTTTCACCGCGATTCCCCCGCACGGTGACGAACGTAGTCCGGGGGCACGGGCAAGGCAAAAGGATCCTTTTTCCAGGCGGGATTGTCCTCGACGCCGCGCAGACGAAGCCGCAGCACGGGATGACCGTCCGTCCAGGCTTCGACCGCATCGGGAATGACGCGCGCGCCAAAGCGGCGGGGTTTTTCATAGCCAAGGCGTAAGGAAGGTGAAACCGCTTCCTGGCAGGCGCCATGGGCATCGAAGCGCGCCCACCATTTTTCGCCGTGGAAATTCCAGCGCAAAGTGTCGCCGCTCAAGGCGACGTCGCCCTCACGCCTCCACAATCCGGGCAAAGGCTCTCCCCAAATGAATCCGAGCAGGGCTTGCACGTCGGGAAGACGGAGCGCCTGGCCTTCCAGTTCCAGGGAATCCCCGTCGCCGAAAACAACTTCGCGGCGTTGATGCAACAGCAAAACCCAACGCCCGTTCTCCCATAAATACGACGCAGCGACTCCGATCAAACCGAAAATTTCCAGGCGGTAGCTCCGATGAGGACGGGCATAAAGCCGAGCGGAAACGGAAGGCGCGCCCGGGGGTGCGCGGGGAACGATTTCCAAATCGGCGCGCAGCGAGTCCGGGGGAAGAAAATCGGGAACGCGGCCGCGCAGGAGCGAAAGGCCCAGGGGGTCGCGGGTCGGAGCGCAGGCGAGAAGGAACGACGAAATTAAAATCGAAAGGCCGGGAATGAATTTCGCGAAACGGGACATGCCGCTAACGGTTTCGGTTGACCGTCTTCAAATGTTCCAGGATGGTGGAGTCCTTGGGATAGCGGGCCGCGGCTTTTCCCAGGTAGGCGCGCGCCGCGGAAAAATTCCCCTTGCGGTAATACCACCAGCCCTTGGAATCGAGGTAAGCCCCGTTCTCGGGCTCCAACGCCAAAGCGCGGTCGATGAGTTTCCCCGCGAAGTCGAGATCGCGGTTGTCCTCCACCAGCATATACCCGAGATAATTCATGGCCACGGCGTTGGCGGTGTCGAGTTTCACCAGCTTGCGCAGGGTTTCCACCGCGTCCGCGCGCCTGCCGAGGCGTTCAAGATTGGATCCCAGCTCGAACAGGATGCGGCGGTTCTGCGGGCTTTGCGCCAGGGCCGCTCGGAAAAAATCCACCGCGCGAATCCGGAATCGGCGCGACGCGACCGAATCTTCCAGAACGGCTGTTGGTTCCGAGGCGGAACGCGGTTCGAGATGCTTCGCGAGCAGCGCGTGCACCAATCCCCGGAAAAAAGCGGATTGCCACCCTTCCCCGCTGTCGGGAAGATGCTGAAGCCGGGATTCCGCCGAATCCGATCCGAAAACCAGGTCGGCATAAACCAGGCGGGCCCAATAATCCGGCACGGCGGGCTCCAGGGCGGCCGCCCGCTGAAGCGCGGCGCGCGACTCGGGTCTGCGCAACTCCAGGCCCGCGGATCCCAGGAAGTATTGGTATAAGGGGTGTCGGGGGAAAGCCGCCGCGAGCTTTTCGAAAACGGGATAGGCCTGATCGTATTTACCCAAATCGTGCAGCAAGGCCGCGTAGGGAAAAAGCACTTCCTGCGCATCGGGATTGCTTTTCAGCAGGGCCTGGTACGCCCCCAAGGCGGAATCGGGCATTTGACAGGAGTTCAAGGCCCGCGCGCGCAGCAATTCGTATCCCGCATGGTCCGGGTTTTCGCGCGCCAGGGTCTCGGCCACCTCGAGGAAGGAACGGTTCAGAACCCGGGCCTCGTAGTAGGCTGCCAGATTTTCCCCGAAGGAAGCCCGGCCGCTTTTCCGCCAAGCCTCGCGCAAAAAAGGGACCATGGCGTCGGCGCGGCCCAGGAAGCGGTATACCTGTAGGAGTTTTTCCACCAGGCGCGGCGGATATTCGAGCCGGGGCAGAAGTTTTTCCATGGTCTCGGCGTAACGGGGAAAATCCTGGAGCTTCTCGTACAAGCCCGCCAAGGTGTACAGCGCGTCCTTGTCGTCCTCGTCCAGTTCCAGCGCCTGGCGGTAGCATTCCAGCGCCTGGCGCATATCCCCCCGGCGCAGGTACGCTTCGCCCAGCGACTGATATTCCGCGCTGGCGGGGGATCCCTGCAAGCCCAGGCAGGTTCGCCCCAATGTCACCGCCGAATCGACGTGGCCCGCGTCTTTCAGGCGATCGACCAGGAGAAAACAGAGATCGCGGCTTTGGGGATCGTATTCGAAGGCGATGCGGTAATATCCCAACGCCACGGCGTCGTTGCCTTCCATTTCCATGCGTCGGGCCCGGAGGAAAAAGTCGTGCGCGACGGAAGCGCCTTCCCCCGCCGGGCGGGCTTCGGAACGGCGAAGCGCCGGGGCCACGGCGGCAACGGCGGTGGTCGGGGCCGGATGCCGCGCGCAACCGGAAAAACCAAGCGCGGCACAGGCCAGGAGGACTTTCCTCATCGCTCCCCCGGCTTTTCCCCGCTTCCGGAAGAAACATCCACGTCCACGGAACGCCCTTGCTCCAGCGGCGATCCCGCGCCGGGATGCGTCCCGATCACGGCATTGGCAGGCACCGAAGCGCTGCGGACCTGGCGCACCTGTCCGAGCTTCAAACCCGATTGCCCGAGCGAAATCTCCGCCTGCCGCAGGGAAAGACCGCGCAGGGCGGGCATCTCGACGCCGCTTGGCCCTTTGCTCAGGCGCACCCAAATGCGGCGCGCCGGTTTCACCTGGGTGCCCGCCGCCGGAAATTGGAACTGAATGCGTCCCGCGGGAATGTCCGCGCTGAAATCCGCGTTCGAATCCGTCATCAGCCGAAGCCCGCGCCAGCGCGTCAGGCTGTCCGCCGCTTCCGGCTTCATCCCGAACAGCCGGGGAACGTCGGCCGTAGGCTTGAATTTTCCAGCCACCCACGGCATGATAAAAAGATGGACCCCGTAAAACAAAACCCACAGCGTCGCGCCCCAACAAAGCAGGGCGGCCGTGAAAGGGCGCTGGAGCAGACGCAGCACGGATCCGTCTCCCGTGAATCCGCGCGCGGGCTCAGGCCCGCAGCCGGGTTTCCTCCAGGATCAGGAGATCCCGTCCCGAGGCGGCGATGGCACCCTTGCTTTCCAAGATCTTGAACACGCGCGTCACCGTCTCGCGCGTGGTGCCGGACATGTCGGCGATGGTTTGATGGGTGGGGCGCCCGCGGATGATGACGATGTGTTTGCCCTCCTGCGTGCGCGTACGCATCCCCCGCTCCTCCATGAGCTTGAGCAAGGTGGCGGCCACGCGGCCGCAAACGCGCATGAGGGCCAGCGAGGAAAGCTGCCGGTTGGTCTTGCGCATGCGTTTCGACATCTCCGAGAGCAGGGCCAACGCCAGATCCGGCTGCTTTCTCAGGCATTGCAGGAAATCCTCGCGGCGGACGATCAGGAGCCGCGAATGGCCCATCGAGCGGACCGTAGCCGAGCGCGGTTCGCCGTCGAGCAGCGACATCTCCCCGAAAAAATCGCCTTCGCCCAAAGTGGCCAGGATGGCCTCGCGGCCATCCTCGGCGGTGAGCAGCACCTTGACGCCGCCTTCCGCGATCAGGAAAAAGGTCTGGCCGGTGGCGTCGTCCTCCACCAGAATGGTGTCTCCGCGCGCATACGATTTTTCCTCGGCCATGGCGGCGATGACGCCGAGCTGCGCGTCGGTGAGATCCGAAAAAAGATCGACGCCCTTGAGAAGCTCGGTTTTCCGGCTCATGGACGCGCTCCGGAAATCACAATCCCATCCGGATGGTTTGATGGCGCTTGGGCCCCAGCGACAAAAGGCCCACCGGCACGCCCACCCGCTCCGACAGGACTTGCAGATAGCGGCGCGCGTTTTCAGGCAGATCTTCCAAACACGTCGCCGTGCGCGTGTCCGTCTTCCAGCCCGGCAAAGTTTCGTATTCGGGTTCGGCGCGCTCCAAGCGCGCCAGCGAAGCGGGAAAATCCTCCACCCGTTTTCCGTCCAGGCGGTAGGCCGGACACAATTTCAGCGCGTCGAAACCGTCCAGCACGTCGAGCTTGGTCACCGCCAGATGCGTGAGCCCATTCACCATGGCCGCACGCCGCGCCACCACGGCGTCGAACCAGCCGCAGCGACGCGGACGCCCCGTGGTCGCGCCGAATTCGCTACCCACCCGCCGTAATTCCTCGCCTAAGGGTCCGAGAATTTCGGTCGGGAAAGGCCCGTTGCCCACGCGCGTGGTGTACGCCTTCACCACGCCCACCACTTGCTGGATGGCCGTCGGCCCCACGCCCGATCCCGTGCAAGCCGCGCCCGCTACCGTGTTCGAGGAGGTGACGAAGGGATAGGTGCCGTGATCCACGTCGAGGATGGTTCCCTGCGCGCCTTCGAACAGAAGCCGCTTGCCCTCCTTGAGAGCCCGATGCAAAAGGGCCGCACAATCCGCGACATAGGGCCGCAAACTTTCTCCCAAAGCCCGGTACTCCGAAAAAACGGAATCTATCGCAACGGGTTCACCGCCGTAAAGCCTTACCATGGTTTCATTGTGCGCCGCCAAGGTGCGCGCCAATTTCTCCCGCAGTGGGTCGCCCTCGAGTAAATCGCCCACGCGGATGCCCATGCGGTTCACCTTGTCGTAATAGGCGGGGCCGATGCCGCGGCCCGTGGTGCCGATGGCGTCCCTGCCCGCGGCCTTTTCCTTCAATTGATCCAAAAG
>JBGPFT010000050.1:0-9813 GCA_041483475.1 Fibrobacteria bacterium
CACCTTGTCCTGCACGGCCGGAGTGCGAGTCGATCCGCCTACGAGGATTACCTCGTCGATGTCTTTGGCGGTCTTGCCGGCATCCTTCAGGGCTTGGCGGCAGGGCTCCAGCGAACGTTCCACCAGATGTGCGGTAAGCTGATCGAATTTGGCGCGCGTCAGCGTCGTTTCGAGATGCTTGGGTCCCGAAGCGTCGGCGGTGATGAAAGGCAGGTTGATGGAGGTCTGGGCACTGCCCGAGAGATCGATTTTAGCTTTTTCCGAGGCTTCCTTGAGGCGTTGCAAGGCCATCTTGTCGGAGCGCAAATCGATACCGTTGTCTTTCTTGAACCCTTCCGCGATCCAATCCATGAGTACTTGATCAAAATCGTCGCCGCCCAAATGCGTGTCGCCGTTGGTGGATTTCACTTCGAACACGCCATCGCCGATTTCCAGGATGGAGATGTCGAAGGTGCCGCCGCCCAGGTCGTACACGGCGATGGTTTCGTTTTTCTTCTTGTCCAGTCCGTAGGCTAACGCGGCCGCCGTGGGTTCGTTCACGATGCGGAGCACTTCGAGGCCCGCGATACGACCGGCATCCTTGGTGGCTTGGCGCTGCGAGTCGTTGAAATAGGCAGGAACCGTGATCACGGCCTGGCTCACGGTTTCGCCCAGGTAATCCTCGGCGATCTTCTTCATGGCCTGCAGGATCATGGCCGAGATTTCAGGCGGAGTGTACTTCTTCCCGTCGATTTCCACAGCCGCCGGATCGTCGCTCCCGCCCGCGATCTTGTAGGGCACACGCTTCTTTTCACCTTCGACTTCGCTGGCGCGCTTGCCCATGAAACGCTTGATGGAATAGACGGTTTTCTCCGCGTTGGTGATGGCTTGCCGTTTCGCGACATGCCCGACCAGGCGTTCGCCCGTCTTGGTGAAACCCACGATGGAAGGCGTGGTGCGATGCCCCTCGGCGTTGGCGATGACGGTCGGCTTGCCGCCTTCCATGACGGCCACGCAACTGTTGGTGGTTCCCAAATCGATTCCGATGATTTTACCCATGGCTTATTCCTTTCCTTTCGAAACGATGACCTTGGCATGCACCAGGATCTTTGTTTTCAGTTTGTATCCCTTTTGCACGGTTTGAATGATGCGGTTTTCCGGGGTGCCGCTGGTTTGCTGGAGCAGGGCGTCGTGTACGTTGGGGTCGAATTCCAATCCGGTGGGGTCGATTTCCTCCAGGCCCTCTTCCTCCAACAGTTCCTTGAGCCGCGCGTGGATCAATTTGATCCCCTTTTCAAAATCCTCGGGCGACGCCCCCTTGTGCTTGGGATCGAAAGCCCTTTGGAAATTGTCCAGCACCTCGGTGAGCTTGGCGATCAACCGCGCGTTGGCGGTGACCATCAGTTCAAAACTTTCCTTGGCGGCCCGCTTGCGGAAATTGTCGAATTCCGCGTAAAGCCGCAACAGCTTGTCTTTCAGTTCCGAAACTTCCGCTTCCAGGCGATTGATTTTTCCGGCAGGATCCTTGGTAGCCTCGATAGGGGAATCCACGAGGGATTCCCCTATCGGCATGGATTCGGTTCCTTCATCGTCCCCGGTTGGGGCGTCCTTCGTGGCCGCCCCAACCGGGGTTTCTTCCTCTTGCGCCGCGGTCATGAGTTTTCGCCTCTTTCCTTGTCCTTGCGGCTCAGCGTTTTGGCCGCGTAATCGACTACCGGCACCAGCCGGGCATAGGGCATGCGCTTCGGCCCCAATACTCCCACCACCCCAGGCACTCCGCCGAAGGTGAAAGCCGCCGTCACCAGCGACAAGGCCCGAAGGAGCATGCCGTCTTGTCTTTCTTCGCCTACCGTCACATGCACTCCTTGTTCGCCGCCCTTCTGGCGCAATAAATGCGCCAGGGTAATCTTCGAATCCAGAAGTTCCAGAACCGATCCGATGGTGTCGATTTTCACGAAATCCTGCCTGTTCAAAAGATTCTTGGCTCCGTGAACCAGAATTTCCTCACCGGAATTTTTCCGGGTCAGTTTCAAAATAGAACGATTCATGATTTCCAAGGCCTGGGTTTCGTCCCGTGATCCCAGCTTTTCCTGGGGCGCTTCAAGATATTCCGCCAGCGAGGACATGGGTTTTCCAAGCATTTCCTGGTTCAGCCTTCGAGCTATGGTTTCCAGGCGAAAAATGGAGGTTTCATAACCGGCATCGATCATCAGCGAACGGACTTCGGTTTCTGAGCTGGTAAGCACCAGGATGACCTTGCCTTCCTCCACCGGAACCAGGTCGATTTTCCGGAACGAGGCTTGATCGCCGGCGGGCGGCATGACCAGCGCCATGAGCCGGGTCATGTCGGCCAAAACCTTGGCCGTTTTGGCGAAAATCGCCTCGGCGCTTTCTTTTTCTTCCCCCAGGGCGTCCATCGCCTGCCTGTCCTCCAGACTCAAAGGTTCGAGGTGCATAAGTTCGTCGACATAGGTGCGATAGCCGAGATCGGTGGGCAAGCGTCCCGAGGAAGCGTGGGGCTGTTCCACAAATCCCCGATCTTCCAGCTCGGCCATGGTGTTGCGGATGGTGGCGCTGCTGGCCTGCACCACGGCGCTTTGACTCAGGACCTTGGAGGAAACCGGTTCGGCCTTGACGATGTAATGATCGACGATGGCCGTCAGAACCTGTTTTTGCCGCGGGTTGAGGGGAGTTGCAGTCATCGTTGTCGCTCGTCTCGGTACGCCCTCCGGGCTACTCGACGAGCGAAGCTTCGCCAGCCGAGTGTTCAGAACTCTACGCTCATCGAGTAGTTCGCCGGAGGCGAACGTACCGAGATGAGCGAGATAAAAAAATCCCCCGGCCCGAAGCCGGACCGGGGGCGGTTCACATCCTCCTAGGGGGAGAATTACATCATGTCATCCATTCCACCCATACCGCCCATGCCGCCGCCGGGCATTCCGCCCTTGGAGCCGCCCTTATCTTCCTTCTTCTCGGCCACGAGGCAATCCGTGGTGAGCAGGAGGCCGGCGATGGACGCGGCGTTCAGCAGCGCGGTGGTCACGACCTTGGCGGGATCGATCACTCCATCGGCAATCAGGTTCTTGTACTCGCCGGTTCGGGCATTATACCCGAAGTCGTCCTTCCCTTCCTTGATCTTGTTGCAGACCACGGAGGGTTCGGCGCCCGCGTTGAAGGCGATCATGCGCAGGGGTTCCTCGATGGCGCGCCTGACGATGGCCGCGCCCACGGCCTGGTCGCCACTCAGCTTGAGGCTATCGAGAATCTTGACCGCGCGGATCAGGGCCACGCCTCCGCCCGCCACCACGCCGCTTTCCACGGCCGCGCGGGTCGCGTGCAGGGCGTCGTCGACGCGATCCTTCTTTTCCTTCATCGCGGTTTCAGTGGCCGCTCCGACCTCGATTACCGCCACGCCGCCCGCGAGTTTGGCCAGCCGCTCTTGCAGCTTTTCCTTGTCGTAGTCGGAGGTGGTTTCGTCGATTTGGCGCTTGATCTGGCCGACCCGGGCTTTGATGTCGGTAGCCTTGCCGGCGCCGTCGATGATGGTCGTGTTGTCCTTGTCCACGTTGACGGTTTTGGCGTTGCCGAGATCGTCGAGCGTGGTATTCTCGAGCTTGAGGCCGGTTTCCTCGGAGATTACGCGTCCGCCGGTCAGGACGGCGATGTCCTCAAGCATGGCCTTACGGCGGTCGCCGAAGCCCGGGGCCTTCACAGCGCAGACCTTCAGGGTTCCGCGCAGCTTGTTCACCACCAGAGTGGCCAGAGCTTCGCCCTCGATGTCCTCGGCGATGATGAGCAGGGGCTTGCCGCTTTGTGCCGACTTCTCCAGGATGGGCAGGAGATCCTTCATGCCGCTGATCTTCTTGTCGTAGATGAGGATGGCGGCGTTCTCGAGCACGGCTTCCATGGCGTCGGGATTGGTGACGAAGTACGGCGACACGTATCCGCGATCGAACAGCATGCCCTCGGTGACGCGCACCTTGGTCTCGGAGGACTTGGCCTCCTCGATTTGGATGACGCCGTCCTTGCCCACTTTTTCCATGGCTTCGGCGATGAGGTTGCCGATTTCCATTTCGTTGTTGGCGGAAATGGAAGCGACCTTGGCCCAATCGTCCTTGGTCTTGACCGGCTTGGCCATCTTTTCGATTTCCTTGGCCACCGCCTCGGCGGCGGCGTCGATGCCGCGTTTGAGTTCGATGGGGGAGGCCCCGGCGATCACGTTCTTCAGACCCTCGGTCATGATGGCCTGGGCCAGCACGGTGGCTGTGGTGGTGCCGTCGCCCGCCACGTCGGAAGTCTTGGAGGCGACTTCCTTCAAAAGTTGAGCGCCCATGTTCTCGAAGGGGTCCTCGAGTTCGATTTCCTTGGCCACGGATACGCCGTCCTTGGTTGAAGAAGGCGAGCCGAAGCTCTTGGCGATCACGACATTGCGGCCCTTGGGACCGAGGGTGATCTTGACCGCGTTGGCGAGTTTGTCCACGCCGCGCTTCAGTGCGGCCCGGGCGGCGGCGTCGAATATCAGTTGCTTTGCCATGATTTTTTTCTCCTTTTTCCTGGTTTATTTCCGGTTTAGATCACCGCGAGAATGTCGCTCTCGCGCATGATGAGGTATTCCTTGCCGTCCACGGTCACTTCGGTTCCGGAGTATTTGCCGTATAGGATGGTGTCCCCGGCCTTCACTTCCATTTTCATGAGGGAGCCGCTGTCGGAAATTTTTCCGGGGCCGGCGGCGATGACCTTGCCCTTTTGGGGTTTTTCCTTGGCGTTGTCCGGGATGTAAATTCCGCCGGCGGACTTTTCCGCGGCTTCCAGGGCTTCGACGATAACCCGGTCGGAAAGAGGCTTGACTTTCATTTTTGTTCTCCTTTTTTCTGATGAAGTTTCCGCAGTCTTTTGGGCCGATAGCAATCGGCTCAAAAGACTGCTAATGAGTGGGGGCAATTTATTACATGAAAACGACTATGTCAAGTCTGAAGTCAACAAAAAAAACGAATCGTTTCAATATGAAACGAAAATTGATGGAAGTGTGGTGGGCTCTATCTGGAAATATTGATGATTTGGCTGAAGGGCTTCCCGGCGCCTTCCAACCTGAAAACATGCAATCCCGGTCCCACGTTTTCAAGCGGGGCGGCCAATTCCGCTCCTGGGGACGATTTGCGGACTTCAACCAGCTTTCTGCCGGCCATGGTGTAAATCGCGCCGCACAATTCGCGACCAACCAAGTTATTCGGTAACGTGGCGAGAAGAGAAGTACGGGTAAGGCGAAGATTAAGATCTGATCGACTTGGTGAACGAGGAATTATCGGGACAAGTGGATCTTGGGGCGAAGTCAGAATTGTGCCACCATAACCCACGACCACGAATTGATTCCCAGTCCAGACCGAGGAGTACAGAACATTATTTGTTCCCGAAGTTCTCGATGTCCAAGTAATACCGTCCGAAGAGGTTAGTATGGTTCCATATAAGCCTACGACCAAAAGTTGGCTTCCGGCCCAGGTTACGGAGGAAAAGGTTGGGGCATTAACAATATACTGCGTTCCACTTAATCTAGTTGTCCAAGTGTTTCCGTCAGGCGAGGTTTGAATGTGTCGTGTAAACATGTAAGAGGATAATCTGCTGTCAAAGCGATAGGTCATTCTCACAGCCACAAATTGATATCCAGTCCACGTTATCGAATAACCCGCAATACCACCATTATGGACAGCCCAATTTATGGAATTTGGGGAAGTCAAGACTTCATCTGTGGTCCCTGGGCCATAGTCCCCGGCAAGCGTTACCCATTGGGTGTCAGCCCATATCGCTGAATTCAGCAAATTTGTCGTACCTGAAATTCTTGCGGTCCAGTTTGCTCCATCGGTAGAAGTAAGGATTGCCCCACTAGAACCCACGGCTACAAGTTGATTGGAGCCCCAAGCCACGGATAGCAGATAAGCGGAGGTACCCGAGGTTCTTCGAATCCAAATCGCTCCATCGGTCGAAGTCAGAATTATGCCGGTGTCGCCCACGGCCACAAATTGATTTCCTGTCCAGATGACTGAGTTCAGTCGGGAATTTGTTCCGGAATTTTCAGTACTCCAATTAATCCCGTTGGGAGAGGTCAAAATTGTTCCGGAATCGCCCACCGCCACGAGTCGCCCGTTTCCCAGACTTGTTGAAGAGTCCGCCCAGGTTACTGACAGGAGCATCTTAGTGGTCCCGGATACCTGCGTGGTCCAGACTGATTGAGCGAACCCATTGATGAGCAATCCAGCCAGTAAGCAAATAGTTGCTTGAATTTTGTTTCGCATTCTCGTTTGCCCCAATATCCTTAATAAGGTATAAGGTTGAGAACCTCAAAAGCCAGTTAAATTTTGTCTTCAATGCTTTATCGCGACTTCCATCCCTTCCGGAGATCTCTCCCGCTGCTGTTGTTGGCATTGGGCGTGGGCGCGTCCGAGGCAGCCTTCGTATTCTCGGCCCGGCATGGATTGGCGCGGGGAGGATTTGGAATATTGCCTTGGCTGGGGGCGTTGGTGCTTTTGCGCTTTTTCTTCCAGGACTTTTCCGCTTCCCTGGAGATAACGGCCATGCGGCGGACGGTTTTGGAATTGCGGCGAAGGATATTGGATACGTTGGGGGCCCGCGCCGTCCCGGTTTATAGGTCGGGACTGAAACACTTCCTCATCCACGCTTTGGATGAGGTTTCAGCCCGCGCGGGGGAAGGCTTGCTGGCGCGGGAGCACTGCCAAGGGGCGGCCCTTCAAGCCCTGGTGCTTTTCCCCTGCCTGTTCATCCTGTCCTGGAGGCTGGCTTTGCTTTCCCTGCTGCTCGCGCCGCCGGCATGGCTGGTGTTGCGCTGGCGCAACCGTTCCTTGCGCGCCTTGGAACGCGGCGAGACGGCGGCGAATGCGGAGAACCGGGAAATTCTGGAAGCGTTCGGAGAAGATCTCGAATCTGTTTCGGGTGGGGCCGCTTTGCTCTCGGCCGTCGCAAGCCTGGACGGGGAATTGGAAAAGGGATTTTCGCCGGGATGGCGATGGCGTTTGGCCCAGGCGCGCTATCCCGCCTGGCTGGAAGCGGGATTCTTCTTCGCTTTGGCGATTCTCATGCTGGCCGGCGGCTCCTTTCTCGGGGCTTGGGAAAATTGGATTCTTTTTTCCGGCCTGCTCCTATTGGCTTACCGGCCCGTGCGCGAGGCTGCGCGGCATTACCCAACCAGTCTGCAAGGATCTCAGGCTTTGCGTGATTTGGGAAATCTTCTTCGCGAATGGGAATGTTTTCCTCCCAGATCATTGCCGGCCCCCGCACTCGACGGCTCGGATGCATTAGTGCTGGAAGCGGTTGATTTTGGATACGCCCCGGGGCAAAAAGTATTGCGGGATTTTTCCGCGGAATTCGGCTCGGCCGCGATCACGGGAATCACCGGCCCGAATGGATGCGGCAAGACCACTTTGTTGCGGCTTCTGTCCGGGGCGGAAGTTCCGCTGCAAGGCCGGGTGTTTTGGCCGGAAGCGTTGCGCCGCCATGGGGCCGTAGCCTATTTGCCGCAACGCGCGACGCCGGGGCGGAATTGGCGGAAATGGGCCGGGTCCCTGAAAACGGAAAATTCCGCGCTCTGGAAGGAGTTGAACGGCATTCTCGGCCTCGAGCGTCTATTGAAAAACACTTCCGTCGAAGGTTGGTCCGGAGGCGAACGGCAACGCATGGCTTTGGCGCGGGTGCTCGCCTCGGATTCGCCCTTTCTCTTGTTGGACGAACCCACCACGGCCTTGCCGGGGAGCGAGCGGGAGGAAACCCTCGCGGGAGCGTTGTGGTTTTGGCGCAGATCCCGACATCCAAACGCCCCCGAACGCGGAGCCGTGATCGTCTCGCATGAGCCTTTTCTCATCCGGTGTTGCGACGCGGTTTTCGCCCTGGACGGGAATGGAAAAGGCGCGGGCATGTCCCGGCCGCGCGATGCAGCGCTTTTCTGAAGCGATGTCCCGCATTTTCGCGTTGTGGTTCGCGGGCCGGGGAATTATTCTCGCGGCCTTGTTCGCCGCGCTGATCACCCCCCGGTATTTTTCCGCCGCCCCGGTAAAACCCGTCTGGCTGCTTTTGGTTCTTGTCGCGGTCGTCTTGCGCCTTTGGTCCGGGGCCCACATCGGGTCGCATAGCAACGGCGCCGTCCTGGAAGTCAGTCCCAGAGCCGCTTCCGGTCCCTATCGGTTTCTTCGCCATCCGCTATATCTCTCCAATCTGCTCGCCGCCACCGGTTTGATCGGATTCGCCCATTGCCTGTCCGCGCTTTGGGCGGTTTTGCTGGGGCTGTCCGTCGCCGGGCATCACGCGATATTGATCCGGGGGGAGGAAAGGATTCTTACCCGGGCGGAGAGGCAAATAGAAACGACGGCGCCTGCGGGTTTTCGAGGGGTTTGGCGGCGGCAAGGCCGTAATGTCGCGTATGCGCTGATGGCCGCTGCGGCGTTATGGGGAGCGGCGCGATGGCGCTGATGCTTTATCGCCTGGCCCGGGAGATCTTATGGCTGGCGATCATGCTGGCCGGGGCGGAAAAAATTTTTCGGCGACCGCTTTGGCCTAATCGATGGCGACTGGGAGAGCGGTTGGGATGGGAGTGGCCGGAACCTTCGCCGCAACCTTGCCTATGGATGCATGCCGCGTCGTTGGGGGAGGCGAAAGGTTTATGGTCTTTGGCACGGATGCTTGCCGATCACCCCGCATCGTTCGTGTTGACCGTCAATACCGTCACCGCCTTGGAATTTCTTTCCCGGCAAATCCAATCCACGGAAGAGCCGAGCCGATGGCGCGTCGTATTGGCTCCGCTCGATCACCCGCGCCTCATCCGAAAATTCCTGAGCCATTTCCGGGCGCAGACCCTGCTGCTTTTCGAGGTGGAATTATGGCCACATTTCATTTTGACTTCGCGGAGGATGGGCAAGCCGGTATTCTGGGTTTCGGCGCGGCTGACGCCGCGCGCGCGGCGGCATTACGCGCTTTTTCCCGGAGCCATGCGGACTTTGCTGCGATCCGTGGATTGGATTCAGGCGCAAAGCGACGCCGAAGTTGAAATCCTGCGCGGTTGGGGAGCCGCAAATGTGGAAACGGGCGCGGATTTGCGCGGATTGCATTATCTGGATGCGGGCGGGCCGGAGTTGCCCGCCTGGAGCGAACGCCGCGGCGTCGCATTCCTGTCCCTGCATGCGGATGAAATTCCGTTTGTTCTCCCCGCCATCCGGGCCCTTCCGGATGAAACGGTTTTCGTCTTTCCCCGGAAATCGAAAGACATCCCGTGTTTCCAGGTTGCGTTGGAGGGACTCGGATGTGAGTTGCATTCCCGGCAACCGGACGGTTCCAGGCTCATCGTCGATTCCTTCGGAAAAGTCCCCGAATTTCTTCGTCGTTGCCATGCGGCGGTGATCGGCGGAAGCTTTGTCCAACGTGGAGGCCATAACCTGTGGGAGCCTTTGGCGGCCGGGGTCTCCATGGTCATCGGGCCGCATTACTGGAACCAGACTTTTTTGGCGCTTCGGCTTGCGGCCTCGGGATTGTTGCGGATTGTCGATGGAGCTTTGGATCCGGAAATTTTGCGAAAACCCGATGCTGATCCCGGCCCGGCATGCCGCGAATTCGTCGCGAGGGAAAGGGAGGCTCTTCGATCCGCGGTGGAGCGGGTTAGAGGGCAATTAACTTTAATCCCATGAAGATCTACCTCGCCTCTCCCCGAGGCTTTTGCGCCGGGGTGCAGCGGGCCATCAGCATCGTCGAGAAGGCAATCGAGAAATTCGGCGCGCCCGTGTATGTGCGCCATGAAATCGTGCACAATCAGGCCGTGGTATCCCGTCTGCGGGAAAAAGG
>JBGPFT010000051.1:0-9743 GCA_041483475.1 Fibrobacteria bacterium
ACAATCCCCAACGCGAACATGAAAGCCACCATCGCCGTGATCAGGATGATCGCCATAGCCCCTCCGTAAAGCGGAAAAGAAGGTTCGAGAGGAGCGCCGACGATGTTCAAGCACAACATGATGGCCGCGAACCATTGGAATATCAGTGGGATTTTGATTCCCGTCGGCATGGACGCGCCGGTAACGGCCCGCCGGCGGCGCGGCAAAGTGGCCACGAATACCAGCAAGGGAATGACGATCAAGCCGCTGGCGATGCGCCAGGCCAAAGCCTCGCCCATACCAAATGCGCAGACTGCTTGCGGAATGATGGAGCCGATGGCCACGATGAAACCGGTTTGGATGAAGGTGAGCACGAAATAGTTGTCGTACTTCGACATATTCCCGCCCGCCGTTTGCCGGAAAAAGATCAACAGCGCGGAAAAACCGACGAAGGTGATCGAGAGCGTGCCCAAAACGCCCAAGTACGCCGCCCCTTGGATTTCCATATCCCGCCTTTCTGCCCCGGACTGGAATCGATGTCGTGGGCCTGCGGGATCTAAAAATTTCCCCGTTTTTACACGGCCGCAACCGGACAGAAACCGTTTTGAAACGGCTATTTTTTCCACTTATCCCCGGAATCCGGCCCCGCGCCGTTCCGACTTTCCATGGACTCCCCGCTTTCCCTTCCGCCCGGATCCACCCAAGTCCTCTTGGGATTTTTCCGCCACGGCCCGGCCGAGAAGCGGAATCCCAAGAAATATCCGAACGACGATCTTCGCCCGCTCACCTCCAAGGGACGAAAATCAGTGAAGCGAGCCGCGCGGGGGCTCGAATCCATCGGATTCATCCCTTCCTTGATTCTGGCGTCTCCCGCCCGGCGGGCGCAGGAAACCGCGGAGTTGATCCGCAAATCGTTCGGATTGCCCGCCGCTTCCAGCAAGGTGATGCGCGCTTTGTATCACCAGTCACCTCCGCGTCAGGCCATGCAACGCCTGGCTCTAATGAAATTCGCCGGCCCCGTGCTGCTGGTGGGACATGAACCTTGGCTCGGTGATTGTCTCTCTCTGCTGCTCACCGGCCGCCGCCACCGCGCCTTTCCCTTTCGTAAGTCCGGCTTCGCGATCGTGACCCTGGAACGGGTGGGCGCGGGACAGGGGACTTTGGTAGCTTTCGCGGGTTAATGCTTATCCGCATCATCGACATCGGCAGCAATTCCGTGAAAGCCTCCCTGTACAATGTGGAGGGCAAGGCGCATCGCCTAGTCGATCGGGATAAACTGGATTACGCCCTGGGCGACCCGGTTTTTTCCGACGGCTCCATCCCCGAATCCGGCATGGACAAGGTGGCCGATTTCATCCGCTCCGCCTGCGAAGGCAAGGCGGACGGGAAATCGCATTTCACCTTCGTCGTCGCCACCGAATCCGTGCGCTCGGCCAAGAACCGCGAAGCTTTCGTCAAACGCGTCGAGCAGAAGGCGGATTGCGAGGTGCGGATCCTTACGGGCGCGGAGGAGAGTTTCCTGATCCATACGGGCATCACCTGCTCGGAAAAACCCGGGGAAGACGACGTCATCAAAACCATCGACATCGGCGGCGGCAGCGCCGAGGTGTCGTGGAGCCGCGGCGGAAAATACCTGTTCGGCCGCAGCTACGAACTCGGCGCCATCCGCCTCACCAACCGTTTCCTTAAATCTTCTTCCTTCGCTCGCGACGAATTCGATCGTCTTTACGATCATGCCCTGGAGCAATTCCAGCGTTATACGCCGATGAAAGCCCCGCCCGCAGCGCGCTCCATCGGCAGTTCGGGCAACATCCGCGCCATTTCCCGCATGATGGAAACCGCCCGGGGACCCGCCTTCACCAAGCAAATTCCCGAAGTGACGCCGGGAACGCTCGAGGACTTGTGCGAACTGGCGGTGGGCCGGACTCCGCAAGCTTTATCCTCGCTATTCGATCTTCACTTGAAGCGGGCCCGCATCGTCATGCCGGCGGTACTCGTCCTGCTGGCGAGCCTGCGGCATTTCGGCATCCGGCGGATGGAAACCTCCGAGGCGGGACTGCGCGAGGGCATCGCGGAATTCTGGAGCCGACACGGCCATTTAAATCTGCCGGTGGGGAAAGAGGAGTAAGGTGAAGGCGAAGGCGAAGAAAAAAACCGAGGTGTACGCGGGCAACGGGATCTTCATCGATCGCGAACTGTCTTGGCTGGCCTTCAACCGCCGGGTGCTGGAAGAGGCCGAGGATGCGGCCATCCCCCTGCTGGAGCGGGTGAAGTTCCTCGCCATCGTGGGCAGCAATCTCGACGAATTTTTCGAAGTGCGCGTGGCCGCCTTGTTGCAAAGAGTGGAATCGGGGGCCGTCACCGACGGCATCGCCCATCTCGACGCCCGGGAGAAATTGCGGCTGGTACTCTCGGAATGCCAGGCCATGGTGCGCGATCAATACCGATGCTGGAAGGATTTGCGCGGGAAGCTCCGGGGCGAAGGCGTCTGGCTGAAATCGGTATCCGAATTGACCCGCGAGGAGGAAGCATTCGTCCACGGGTATTTCCGCCGCGAGATGTACCATCTGCTCACCCCCATCCGCGTCGACCCGGCCCACCCTTTTCCCGGCGTGCTCAACAAGGCCCTATGTCTCGCCATGCTTCTCAAGGAACCGGGCCGCGGTCGCCAAAGCCTGGGTGTGGTCACGGTTCCCCGCAGCCTGCCGCGTTTCGTAGCCCCGTCGCGGGAAGGCATCCTCAGCTTCGTGTTCATCGGGGATGTCGTGCGCGCCTACGCCGGCGAGCTGTTCAAGGGTTATCCCATCGTGGAATGCGCGCCGTTCCGGGTCACGCGCAACTCCAACCTCTATATCGACGAGGAGGAAGGCGAGGCCGAAAGCCTGATCGACGCCGTCGAACACGAAGTGCGCAACCGCCGCCAAGGCAACGCCGTGCGCCTGGAAATCGATCCGGATGCGAGCTCCCAACTTTCCGACCTCCTCTCGCGCAACTTTGAAATCGATTCCGCCTTGGTGTTCCGTACCGGGCGTCCGGTGAACCTGAATCGCCTCACCGCCCTTTACGACATGGCACCCATGCCCCGGCTCAAGTATTCCCCCTATGTGCCGGCGAGCCTGCCAGGCTTCGCGGAACCCGAGGATATTTTCGCCACGCTCCGCTCCCGCGACGTGCTGCTCCATCATCCCTTCGACGATTTCGATCCGGTGGTGCGCTTCATCGCCACGGCCGCCCGCGATCCCCAGGTGATGGCGGTGAAGGCCACCTTGTACCGCACCAGCGCCGACAGCCCCGTCATGTACGCCTTGATGGAAGCGGCCCAGCGGGGCAAGGAGGTGGTGGCCGCCGTGGAACTCAAGGCCCGCTTCGACGAGCAGAACAACATCCACTGGGCGCGGCAGCTCGAGGAGCGCGGCGGTACCGTGGTGTACGGCCTGGTCGGCCTCAAGACCCATTGCAAGCTGGCCCTGATCCTGCGCAAGGAGGAAGGAGGCTTCCAGCGTTACGCGCATATCGGCACGGGGAATTACAACCCGGAAACCGCGCGCCTGTACACCGACTTTTCGTTCCTGACGCGGGATCGCAAAATCACCGAAGGCGTGTCCGAAGTGTTCAACTTTATCACCGCCAATGCGCGCAATCCCGATTTCCACGGGTTGTGGGTTTCACCGCTCAATTTCCTTTCGGGGACTTTGGATCTCATCCGGCGCGAACGAAGACATGCGAAGCGGGGCCTGCCCTGCGGCATCATCGCCAAGGTGAACGCCTTGCTCGACCCGGAGATCATCGAGGCCTTGTACGCGGCTTCCAAGGACGGAGTGCCGGTGCACTTGATCGTGCGCGGGATTTGCGCCCTTCGCCCCGGCGTTCCCGGACTGTCGGAAAATATTCGGGTGAAAAGCGTGCTGGGCCGCTATCTGGAGCACAGCCGCGTCTTCTGCTTCCTCAACGCGGGGGAGGAGGAACTCTACATCGGCAGCGGGGATTGGATGACGCGCAATCTTCGTGAAAGGGTGGAGGTGGTCGTCCCCATCCGTTCGCCGGAATTGCGATCGCGCCTGCTGCGGATTTTGTCGGCGTATTGGCGCGACAACGCCGAGACGCGCTGGATGGATTCGGACGGGGTTTATCGCCGCGCCCGCCCCGCTCCGGGGTCCGCGTTCTCCGCCCAGGAATGGCTTATGGCCGAAGCGCAAGGGGGAACGGGGCGTTTCCTTCCATCATCCGATCCAATGCTTCCGGGCTTTCGGGAAAAAACGGCGGCATAAGACGCAATTTCACCCGTGCAAACGGCAACGGGATGACGCCGTGGTCCCAGCTTTTCGTACGCACAGCGGGAAAAGCTTCGGCGGTTACGGCGGTGATCGGAATCCCGGTTTTTTGCGCCAGCCATACCGCCCCCGGTTTGCTTTGACGTCTCGGGCCGCGCGGTCCGTCCACCACGATGGCCGCCCATCCGCCCCGCCCGGAAAGCTCCCGCGCCAAGGCGATCAGGGCCGCGGCTCCTCCGCGGCTGCTGGAGCCGCGCACCGCTTCATAGCCCATCTGCTCGCAGGCGAACGCGCCGATGTCGCCGTCGCGGCTGCGCGACACCAGGACGCGCATGTTCCGGTGCGCGAAGGCCGGCAGACAAAGCAACATATGCTCATGCCACAGGGCGAGGATACCCGATTCCGGGAGTCGGGCTGCTTCGGGAAAATATGGTCTTAAAGTGCGTATCCAGCCCAAACCGAGGCGGGGGATGCCGGGGATCACGGCGCGGCGGAAAATTCGACGCCGTTTTTTTCCGGCATCGGCGCGAATCCATGCCTTTGCAAATGGAATTCCCGGCGAAATTCGCTGCGATGGTCCTCGCAGTACTTGGGATACAGGATTTGATTGGGGATGAGGGTGACGGCGAATGGGGCGTCGCATCCCGGAAGCGGACAAAGGCAGATTTTTTCGGCCTCGACCCGATAGTTGTGAAGGAGGATTTGGTTGTTCCGGGTCACGCGCCGGATCAACGGCGATTCCGGATCGCCGAGCTGGGCCAATACGGCCTTCTCCACGTTGGGGACATGAACGCTCATAAAATCAAGTATGCCTCCGACGCCGGGTTTTGTCCATGCGCGTCCGGTGAATTGTTGGCATGGAATTGGCATGCGGTTTGCCCTGTTTTCGTATTGGCTGACACTCCGGACAAAACACCGTTCCCCGCTGCGCGACCGTGGTTTTCAACATCGTCGTTCCGCAGCGCAGGCAGGGCTGGCCACCGCGGCCATAAGCGAGCAGGTGATCGTAGTTGTGCCCCAAAGTCCCGTCTGGTTTTCGATAATCCGAAAAAGTCGTGCCTTGGTTGCGTATCCCTTTTTTCAAAACGGCTTTCACGGCCTTGAGCAAAGCCTCCCAATCCTCAGCTCGAAGCGTATGCACGGATCGCCTGGGATGAATGCTTGAAGCGAACAACGCCTCGTCGGCGTAGATATTCCCCACGCCCGCCAGAAAGGTTTGATCGAGCAGCAACGCCTTGATGGGGCGATGCGAATCCAACGGGAGGTTTTTGGACAGGAAAGGTCGAATGTTTAAATCCAAAGGCTCGGGGCCGAGCTTGCGGAGACGGACGTGTTTTCCCCAATCCCGGCCGGGGATGAAAATAATCCGGCCGAAGGTGCGCGGATCGCGGAATTGGATCCTTCCCCCGCCATGCAGCCGCAGGATGGCATGCGTGTGCTTGTCCTTGTCGGCGTTTTCGGGGGCGAAGGTGAGCTGGCCGGTCATGCCCAGGTGAAACACCAAGGAATCGCGATCCAGTTCCAACACGATGTATTTGCCCCGGCGCAGCACCGCGCCGACGTTTTGGCCGGCTAGGCGGCGCGCCAACTCCGGTGCCTTGGAGCCGAGCAGCAGGCGGGGCAAGGTGAATTCGGCGGATTCGATTCGGCTTCCCGTCAGCGGTTTTTCCAGGCCGCGGCGTATGGTTTCGACTTCGGGAAGCTCGGGCATGGACGGCTAATCTAGATTTGGAAAAATGCTGGTGGAAACGAGAAGTTGGGCCGCCCAGTTGCCTCCGGACGGTTTCCGCCTGGTTTCGGGGAAATCGTTGCCGAAACTGGAAATCGCTTACGAGACTTACGGCGAATTGAACCGCGACAAAAGCAACGCCGTTCTCATCTGCTCGCCTCTCACTACCGACGCGCATGCGGCGGGAATGCATTTCGAGGGCGACAAGAAACCGGGCTGGTGGGACGACATGATAGGTCCCGGCAAGGCCATCGATACTAACCGTTATTTCGTCATCGCCCAGAACATGCTGGGCGGTTGCAAGGGGACCACCGGGCCGTCTTCCCTCAACCCGGATACGGGCAAACCTTATGGATCCGCTTTCCCCGCCATCACGGTGGAGGACATGGTGCGGGCGCAGCGTTTGTTGGTGGAGCATCTCGGCATTGACGTGGTCGAGGCCGTGGTGGGCGGAAGCATGGGCGGCATGCAGGCCCTGCAATGGACGGTGAGTTTTCCGGACAAGGTGCGCAAGTGCATTTGCATCGCGGCTTCGTACAGCCTCTCGGCCCAGGCCTTGGGCTTCGAGATCATCGGTCGCAAGGTGATCGTGAACGATCCGCATTTCCACGGCGGCGATTATTACGGACAGGAGCAAAAGCCCGACGGGGGCTTGGCCTATGCCCGCATGATCGGCCATATCACCTATCTCTCGGCCATCTCCATGCATCAGAAATTCGGGCGCAACCGCCGCTCCGGCGTGGACGAACACCGCTTCGAAACCGGCTTCGAGGTGGAGAGTTATCTCAACCACCAAGGCGAGCAATTCGTGCAGCGCTTCGACGCCAATTCCTACCTGCACATCACCTATGCCATGGACCGTTTCGATTTGGAGTCCCGGCATGGAACGGTGGCCGCAGCCTTCCGCGATTCCCAGGCGGAATTCCTGCTGGTGGCCCTTTCCTCGGATTGGTTGTTCCCCCCCAAACAGGCCCTGGAATTGGGCAAGGCGTTGCTCGGGCTGAAGAAAGTCGTCTCGGTGCTTGAACTCGATTCCCCGCATGGCCATGACGCTTTCCTGCTCGAAGTGGAGCATCTCTCCCGGGTCATTCACGGCTTTCTGGAAAAACCGGCCTTGGCGGCCCATCGCGAAACGCCCACCACGTCCATCAAACGGGTCGGAAGGACCACCGATTTCGAGGCGTTGGCCGGCCTTATCGAGCCCGAAAGCCACATTCTCGACATCGGCTGCGGGGACGGGGATTTCATCGACGCGTTGTTCCATCAGCGGAAAGTGACCGGCATCGGCCTGGACATCGATCTCGGCCACGTGGTGGAATGCCTGCGCAAGAACGTGCCCGTGGTGCAAGGGGACGTGGACCGGGGCCTGTCTTTGTTCGAGGACAACGCTTTCGACTACGCCGTGCTCAACCGCACCTTGCAGGAGGTGAAGCGCCCGCGCCTGGTGCTGCGGGAAATCCTGCGCGTGGCGAGAAAAGCCGTCGTGGCCTTCCCCAATTTCGGCCATGCCGGCAACCGCCTGTCGCTTTTGCTCACCGGCACCATGCCCATGACGCGGGCCTTGCCGCATCAATGGCATGACACGCCCAATATCCATCTGTTCAGCCTGAACGATTTCCGGGAACTGTGCGCCATGGAGGGAATCGCCGTCGAAAAGCTGTTGTGCTTTTCGGATTCACCGCTGTCCCGGGCGCTTTTGGCCTTCGGGTTCAAGAACCTCGGGTCCGAGTTCGTGGTGGCGCGCCTCGCGCGGAAGTGAAAGCCGCGCTGAATATGAAAACCCGGATCGTAGTTCTGGGCACGGGTTTCGGGGCCTTTCGTTTCCTGAAGGAGGCCGGAAGGATCCCCGCTGAAATAACCGTGGTCAGTCCGCGCAATCATTTCGTATTCACCCCCCTTTTGGCCGGCACCACCGTGGGCACGTTGGAATTCCGGAGCGTCATCGAATCCATCCGCACGGCCTGTCCCGGAACCGCCTTTCATTTGGCCGTCGCCGAATCCCTGGATCCGGAAACGAAGACGTTGCGCTGCCGGGGCGCATTCGAGCCCCCCGGAGCGGAACCTTTCGATTCGCATTACGATACGCTGATCATCGCCGTGGGCGCCGTTCCCCATGATTTCGGCATCCCCGGCGTGCGGGAGCATTCCCTCTTCCTCAAGGACGTGCGGGATGCCCGGGCCATCCGCCAGAAAATCCTGGAATGCTTCGAGCGCGCGGCTCTGCCGAAAGCTGGGGAGGAGGAGCGGAAGCGCCTGTTGCATTTCGTGGTGGTCGGGGGAGGACCCACCGGCGTCGAATTCGCAGCGGAGATGCATGACTTGCTGCACGCCGAATTGCGGCGCGCGTACCCGGAGCTGTTTCCGGAGGTGCGCATCACCTTGCTGGAAGCCGGAAAACAGATTCTGAGCGCCTATGACGGGACGCTTTCCGCTTATACGCTCCGGCATTTCCGCCGGCAGGAAATCGAAGTGCGCATGGAAACGGCGGTGGTCCGGGTGGAGGAGCGTCGCCTTTTCCTGAAGGACGGAGGTGAAATTCCGTACGGCTGCCTGGTGTGGGCCACGGGCAACGCCCCCGCCCCGTTCGTGAAAAGTTTGCCGTTCGACAAGGATCCGCATGGCCGCATTCTCGTGGATGACCATTTGTCGGTGCCCGGCCGGGAAGGAATATTCGCCTTGGGGGATTGCGCCGCCTCGATCAAGAACCCCGTACCCGCCACGGCGCAAGCGGCCGAACAACAGGGATTGTATCTGGGCCGCGCGCTGGCGAAGCGCCTGCGAAACCGTCCGATGCCGCCCTTCCGCTACCGGCATCAAGGCATGCTGGCCTATATCGGCGGCCACAGCGGCGTGGCGGACCTGTCCAAGGTAAAGGGCCGCGGATTCCTGGCCTTCCTGTTCTGGCGTTCGGTATACCTCACCAAGCTCGTCAGCCTGCGCAACAAGATCCTGGTGGTGCTGGATTGGGCCCGCACCCGCATTTTCGGAAGGGAATTGTCCCGGCTGTGAAAACTTTGTCGTATCTCGACCACAACGCCACGACTCCGCTTCTGCCCGAGGCGCTGGAGGCCATGAACCGCGCGACCCGCGAGGCCTGGGGCAATCCGTCGAGCCTGCATGGACCCGGAAGGCGCGCGCGGCAGGAAGTGGAGGAGGCCCGCGAAAAACTGGCGGCCCTGATCGGCTGCTCCCCGAACGAAATCGTCTTCACCGGCGGCGGCACCGAGGCCTGCAATCTCGGCGTTCTCGGCGCGGTGCGCGCCCATGCCGGAAAAGGCCGCCATTGCGTCGTGTCCGCCGTTGAGCATCCGGCGGTCAAGGCTTCGGCAAAAAAGTTGGAGGAGGGGGGCGGTACCGTAACCTGGGTGCGACCCGATTCCGACGGGGTGGTGGAACCCGCATCCGTGGCCGCCGCGTTGCGGCCCGACACGGCCTTGTGCGCCGTGATGGCGGCCAACAACGAGGTGGGAACGGTTCAACCCGTGAAAGAAATCGGATCGCTGCTGCGCCAACGGGGCGTGCTTTTCTTTTGCGACGCCGTGCAGGCGTTGGGAAAGCTCCCCGTGAACCTTTCCGAATGGCCGGTGGATTTGGCGGCTTTCGCCGCGCATAAAATCGGCGGGCCCAAGGGCGTGGGCGCGTTGTACGTCTGCAAAGGGATTTCGGTGGAGCCTTACGTGCGCGGGGGAGGGCAGGAGCGCGGCCTGCGCGGCGGCACGGAAAACGTTCCCGGCATCGCCGGATTCGGGGCCGCCGCCGAAGTC